>JAICXV010000622.1 GCA_025934545.1 Verrucomicrobiia bacterium | reverse complement strand
ATTGAGAATCATGCCATCGTTGACGGTGCCGGGCTTGATGTGTCCGGGATAGCGGATCATAAACGGCATGCGCAGGGATTCTTCATACATGAAACGTTTGTCGAACCAATCGTGGTCGCCGAGGAAAAAGCCCTGGTCGGAGGTGTAAATCACGATGGTGTTGTCGCGCAGACCGGCGTCGTCGAGGTATTTGAGGACTCGTCCCACGTTGTCGTCAACGGATTGAACGCAACGGAGGTAGTCTTCCATGTAACGTTGGTATTTCCATTTCTTGAGTTCTTCGTCGGTCAGGCCCGGCGGCGGATCTTTTTTCAAATCTTTTTTGGTGAGGTCGCGATCGACGCGCATCGTTGCCACCGAAGCCGCCGTCGAACGATTTTTGTAATCGTCGTTGAATGTTTCCGGAATCGGAATCGGGTTCGTGTACATATTCATGTACCTATCGGCCGGTTCCCATGGACGATGCGGCGCTTTGTGATGACACATCAGAAAAAACGGTTTGTCCTTCGGCGCCTTCTTGATGAAATCGATCGCTTCGTCACCAATAATGTCGCTGACATAGCCGTCGACCTTGTGTTTGTTGCCCATGGTGATGAATTGCGGGTCGTGATAAACGCCCTGGCCGGGAAGGATGCTCCAGTAATCGAAACCTTGCGGATCACTTTGCAGATGCCACTTGCCAATCATGCCGGTGTGATAGCCGGCCTTTTGCAGTTCTTTGGCGACGGTCCATTGATCGGGATCCATGCGGTTGAAAACGGTGACACCGTTCTTGTGACTGTATTTGCCGGTGATGATGGCGGCGCGGCTGGGCGTGCAAATCGCGTTGACGGCAAAACAATTGGCAAAGCGCATGCCGTCATGCGCGATGGTGTCGATGTTTGGCGTTTTGTTCACCTTGCTGCCGTAAGCGCTGATGGCGTGGGCGGCGTGATCGTCGGCCATTATATAAAGAATATTTGGGCGTTGTGCACCGAAGGAAGAAACGCACCACGCTCCAAACACCAAGCACCAGAGAAACCTCAAGCTCCAAGATCCAAACTTGCGGATTTCGGAATGCGATCGGGTCGTTAATTGAAACGGCATAAGACTTAAATTGGTGCTTGGGATTTGGAGCTTCTCTGGAGCTTGGAGGTTGTTGCTTGGAGCTTTCATATGTTCCAGCCTTTTCGATATTCGCGGGTGAGATATTGATTTGCTGCGGTCGTATTGATGATTTGGCCGGTTGCGCCGTTGAATTCAAGTTTCTTGCCGCTGCGATAGGCGACGATTCCGAGCAGCACCGTTTCGGCGAGCGGGCCGGAGTAATCGAAATTGCAGGTGGTCGGACTGCCGGTCTTGCACGCGCGAATCCATTCTTCGTGATGACCGATGGAATCCGCGATATATGGTTTCGGCGGTTGGAAATCAGCAAAAGTTTTTTCGGGAAGCAAGAGATGCTTGTGATAATCGGCGGCCAACATTCCCTTCGCGCCGACGAACAAAACGCCGTCCTTCCAATGTTTCAATTGTTCTTCGCTAAGAGTTTCTTTGAGCGCGGCTGGACGACGTCCGCCGTCGTACCACGTCAGTCGAACCGCGGGCAAATCGCCGCGTTGTGGGAAATCCCATTTTACGATCAGCCAAGCCGGCGTGTTCTGGGGATGAACTTTCGGCCCTTCCGCTTCGATGTTCGTGGGCAAGCGCAGTTTGAGTGCCCAGAACGCGAGGTCGATGTAATGACAGCCCATATCGCCGAGAGTGCCGCCACCGAAATCCCACCAATGCCGCCAATTTCTGGGCGCGTAATCCGGCCGGTAGGCGCGCTCGGCCGCAGGGCCGAGCCATAAATCGTAATGGAATGTTTTGGGAACAGTCGCCGTCTCGTATCTCGGCGGAGCAATGACGCTCCTTTCGCACCACACGTGCACTTCTTTCACGGGACCGATCGCGCCAGATTCAACCAACTCCACCGCGCGCCGGTAATTTTTGCCGGCGTGGATTTGCGTGCCCATCTGCGTGGGAAGTTTTGTTTCGTTCGCTTTGGCGATCAAGGCGCGCACTTCCTTCACGGTGTGGGCGAGTGGTTTTTCGCAATAAACCGGCCGGCCGGATTTGAGAACGGCCATGGCGCCAACGGCATGCGTGTGATCGGGCGTGCTGACAACGATGGCGTCGATGTCCTTCTGATCGATCAGTCTGCGGAAATCGGTGTACGTTTTGGCGGCGGGAAATTTTTGCCCAGCGTTCGCGAGAAAGGTTTCGTCGACGTCACAAAGCGCGACAATGTTTTCGCCTTTAACACCGGAGATGTTGGCGGCGGCGCGATTGGCCGTGCCGATGACCCCGATGTTGAGCTTGTCGTTGGCTGAAAGCTTGCGGGCCAGAACGGACGAAGTGCCAACCCAAACACCAGCGGCGGTGAGCGAACTCGTCTTGATGAAACTGCGGCGCGATAAATTTGAACTCATGCGAACGTTGATTAGACGTTTATCATGTCGCAAGGTTTCAGTCGGAAGCAAGCCAGCAGCGACGACACCGCAATTTGCTTGCAGTTTCCCAGCTAATCGCGTCTTTGGAAAAAATCAGCTATGACAACGCGCCCGCCATGGTGGATTAGATGGGTTGTGCTCT
>JAICXV010000452.1 GCA_025934545.1 Verrucomicrobiia bacterium | reverse complement strand
CACCGGCAGCGACGGACAACCGACGCACCCGATTGAGGCCGTCATGATGGCTCTCATCCTGGGGATGGTCGTAAGCAATATCTTCACGTTGCCCAAGTCAATGAACGCGGGCATCAAATTTTCCGTCAAGAAACTGCTTCCGCTTGGCATCATTTTTCTGGGCGCGCGCTTGAATTTTATTGAGATGCTCAAAGAAGGCGCGACCGGCGCGTGCATGGCCGCGTGCGAAACGGCCATTGCCTTCATGTTGCTGCTATGGCTTTCCAAAATGTTCAAGCTGCCGCGCAAACTTGGATTGCTTCTTGGCGTCGGCACTGCCATTTGTGGCGGAACCGCCATCGTCGCAACGGCTCCGGTGATCGAAGCCGAAGAAAAAGATGTCGTGTTCAGCGTCGCGACGGTGACGTTGCTCGGGTTGATCGGAATGTTTTTGCTGCCGGTGCTCGCGCACATGATGCACATGGGCGACAAAGGCTTCGGATACTGGGCCGGCCTTTCCATTCACCAAACACCGCAAGTCATCGCGTCAGGATACAGCTATAGCGTTCCCGCGGGCGACACGGCGACGACGGTAAAATTGGCCCGCGTTTGCTTGCTCGCGCCGGTGGTCTTCATCGTCGGCCTCTTGAACGCACGCGGCGAGGCCAAAAGCGGCGCGACGAAAAAGGTCAATTACCTGCAAATGTTCCCGACGTTTGTTTTCGGCTTCCTCGCGTTTGCGCTGGCGCACACACTCGGTTGGTTGCCGACACTGCACTTCGCAGCACCGACTTGGTTTAATGCCCCCAAAACAGATCCCGATCTGGCCAAGCTGCTGGTGAAGGTCTCGACCTGGTGCATCATCATCAGCATGGCGGGTGTCGGACTCGAGACGCGCTTTCATGCGATGAAACAAACCGGCATGAAGCCGTTCATCGCCGCGCTCATCGGCGTGCTCGTCGTTGCCAGCCTTGTTCTGCTGGCAATCAAAACGATTCCGATTCGCTAATCCGGCGACTACTGCGCCTTCTGCGACAACACCCAGTTTGCCAGCGCATCAACTTGCGCATCGGTCATGATCGTGTAGGCAGGCATCGGAACCGTGCCCCACTTGCCCGAACCGCCATGGGTAATTTGCTGGCGCACGCGGTCCTTTGCTTGCGGGTCCTTTGAATATTTCGCCGCCACGTCCTTGTAAGCCGGCCCGATCACTTTTTTGTCGACATTATGGCAATTCAAGCAACCCATCTTCGTCGCCAATACTTGCGGATCGAGAACGGTGTTGTCGAAGACCGGCGACGTCGTCGTGGCGGCTGTGTCGGTGCCGTAATTTTTCGAAAAATACGCGATTAATTCGTTCGTCTGTTCGTCGGGAATCGGCGCGCCGTATTTCGCCTTCATTTTGCCGACTTCCGCGACCCAGAAATCGCGCGGCTTGGGCGGCTGCATCGCAGCGTAATCCGCCGAGTGACAGGTCAAACATTGCGAATTCGCTATCTGCGAACCTTCCGCGGCGCGGTAAACAGCCGTTTCAACGGGCAGTTGAATCTTCACGACCTTCGCGGTCGCCACACACCCAATCGCCAGTATTCCAAACAGTAAAAATTTTTTCATCACAGTATTGGGTTAAGGGTTAAACGGCTTTGACCGTCGTGTTCTCAATGACATTGCGCATGTAACCAGCCGGGTTCCACAGCGCTTTTTCCGGCTGCACCTGGCCGCCATTGTTCGTTGCGCGGACGCGCAAGGTGTAATCGCCGGGCGCCGGCGGTGTCCAATGCATACGCCATTCACGGAACGAATACTTGCCCAAATCCTTACCTAACTTCGCCGGTTTCCAATTGCCGTTCTCGCTGCTGACGACAACTTCGCGAATGCCCGTGCCGCCATCGAAAGCGATTCCCTTTAATTCGATCGCTTTGCCCGCTGTAACTTGCGCGCCATCTTCCAAACTCGTCAGGAAGGAGCGCACGTTATAACGCTTGATCGGCGTCGTCGATTTCGGCGTCGTGCCCGGCTCGACGCACGCACACTCGTTGTCCGGGATGCGATAGGCCGGGTTCATCCAGAAATTATTCAGCACATCGTCGATCACCGTGATGTCGTTGACGTGCTTGACCCAATAAGTCCCGTAATATCCGGGAACGATGAGGCGAAGCGGAAAACCGTTGAGCACCGGCAAGTCCTCGCCATTCATTTGGTAGCCCAGCATCACTTCGCCATCGATAGCGTGATCGATGTCGAGCGCTTTGACGAAGTCCGGCGTTTTTTCGACAACGGGCTTGTCCAAACCATTAAAGGTAATTTGCTTCGCGCCGGATTTCAGGCCGGCTTTATCGAGAATCGCTTTGAGCGGGACACCTTTCCAACGCGCATTGCCCATCGTGCCGTTGCCGGTTTGGCCGCCACCAACGCGTGGCGTCGTAAATCCACGGCTGTTTCCCGAGCATTGGAGAACCGCGACGACTTCTTTTGCTTCAAACTTCTTTAAGTCATCGAGCGAAAGCGACAGCGACTTGTTGACCGAACCTTTGATTTCAACGCGGAACGTTGACGTGTCGATCGAGGTCGGAATCCCCGCCAAATGATAGCGAACAAAGAACGCATCGTTCGGGGTAATCACGCCTTCATTGAAAACCGAAAACGGCGTTTCCAATTGCGGCGGGCGCTGCGTCAAACGAATGAGCGGGCGCTTTTGGGGAAATTTGGCCAGGACACGGTCGCCGTTGGCAAACGGCAGTTTGATTGTCTGTTCAGCGAGCAACGGCGCAGCGGCGAAACCAGCGGCGGCGACCGCCGCATTTCGCAAAAACGCACGGCGGCTCTGGGCAGTAGAGTCGGACGAATTAGGCATGCAGTGGTCAATTAATCAAAAGCTGCGGCCAAGTGTAAATCTTAAAGTGAAATGACACTGATTTACGCAACGGCGCACCGCTCGCCAGGATGCAAAGGGTTGGGACGCCGCGGAAGCCGTTCCTACCATTCTTATTTTTTGTTTAGCCGTCAAAAAGCATCTCCTTCAAAAAAATTTATTTATGTCCGGTTAACTCCGGACAACTCCTGTTAGCTCCGGATTACCTTTCACGTCTCGCTGAGGGCGCTGCCCTGTTCGCAACCGGCGGCTACATGGTTTTGTCGAAGAGCAAACGGGTATGCCTCCACAATGATCAACGCTATGGGCAAAGTTCGCGAACACGCAGAGGAATTCGGACGCCGTGGAAGGCGTCCTTACCATTTTTTATTTTTTTGTTTTAGCCGTCACAAAGCGTCAAAAGGCGTGAAATAGCGTAACCCCAACGTTGGGGCTCGCAGCAGACGCATTTTTGTGACGGGTCTCACAAAAATAAAAGTTAGTTACCGTAAGTTACTGCAACCTACCGCAAATTACCGATATCGATAACGTCGAGCTGAACTGTCAAAGAACGATTCGCCCACGCCCAGGGCTTCGGCGGCTGCAAATTTAGCAGCGGCGTTAGACTAGCATTAAGTCACTACTTGTGTCAAGCCGAACGTCGACCTCGCTACTGACAATAGATAGTCAACGCAAAGACGCGAAGATAGCAAACGCGCAAAGATGGAGAAGTATTAGCGATGGGTAATCGACAGAATGATTGCGGTGAAGGCGCAAAGAGT
>JAICXV010000302.1 GCA_025934545.1 Verrucomicrobiia bacterium | reverse complement strand
TGCTGACGCCGACATTGATGTGGATCGATCCACGCTCCCGCCCAAATGACGGACTCGGTGTCGGTGCCGGACGCCACGCGACAGACCAAAGCTCGCCACGCCCAGTCGTTTTCAGTAAAGACGGCAACCACTATGCCTACGTCGCGCGCGTGGCCGAAGAGTGGTCGGTGATCAAAGACGGTCAGGAACTGATGCGTCTGCCGGCGCCAAAGTATGGTCCTGATTTTCGGATGGAATTCATCGGTGACGACGGCAAACATTTCATGTTCGCCCGCGCGAGTTATCCTGGATTCGAATTTTGGCTCGATGGCAAGCAATGGCCCGGCACCTATCAATCAGCCGGAAGTGGTTTGCTTGCGCTGGACCCGATTGTCAGTCCTGACGGCGAACATGTTGCTTACCCGGCTCAGATCGATCGTCAGAATCGCGCTATCGTTTTGGACGGAAAAGACGCCGGTTACTATGGCGAACGACTTCAATTCACGCCCGACAGCAAACACCTGATCAGCGTTGGACAGAAACAGGGCGGCGTCGCGCTACAGGCAGATGGCAAACCGATGTTCACCGCAAAACAACTGGTGACCTATTACCTCGCGCCTGTCGGAAACCGAATCGCGTCCGTGCTGATTCATCACTACCCAGACGGCACTCTCGGCCAATTTCTGGTGATCGATGGCAAACCGGTTGAAGCAACGGTTTGCAAAAACGGCGTGCAAACCGTCGTCTTCAGTCCCGACGGCAAACACTACGCTGCTGTTTGTGCGAATGCTCCCAACATCCTTTGGGTCGTGACCGATGGAAAGAAAGGGCAGCAATATGATCAACTCGCGATGCCGGTTCTCGGATCGACCATGCCGAGCATCGGTTACTCACCTGATTCGGCCAAATTAGCTTACATCGCACACGGTGGCGGAAAAAATTTCATGGTCGTCAACGGCGAAGAATCTGATGACGCATTTGATTTCATCGGCGGATTTATGTTCAGCGCCGATGGTAAACATTTCGCCTATGCAGGCACTCAAAACAATTCAGGCAAAAATAATCCGATTGTTATCGATGGCAAAGCCGAACGCTTTGAAAAGTCAGTCGTAATCGATCAATTCGATTTCAGCCCTGATGGCTCGCGCTACGCTTACGCTGTCGCCGGCAACTACGGCGGTCCGCTATATGTGGATGGGAAGCCGGCATCGCTCCTCGCCACTGATTTTCGGTTTAGCCCAGACAGCAAACATATCGTTGTCAGCGGTGCCAGTCCGACCGACAATAGCAGCGGCTTGTGGATCGACGGTATCCGTGTCTACAAAGGCGAGCGGCCTCCGGAATTCATGACGTTCAGTAGCGACAGCCAGCACGTCTACTGGTCCGTCCTGCAGCCTGATAAAGCCAAACCCGGCTCCTACGAAAATGTCACGTATGCAGACGGTCAAGCCGTTGTGCATTGCGATAATGTGAACCAATTCAGATTGGTGACGGTGCCAATTGGCTACGGTAAATACACGACTCATCCCGGTTGGCAACCTTCTGGTCAGGCTGGGCTGGCCTGCCTGGGACCAGTCGGAGACACGATCAAACGGTTCGTCATTACACCCTCCGACACCAGCATCACGACGCTTGTCGCCAACCCGGTGAAATAACGCGCATCACTAGCTATTGCGGGTTCGACGGGGCGGCGGGCCGAGGTTCGGCTTCGGCGCCGGTTTGGTTCGGCGAAGGTGAGATTTTTCCAAGCGGCTTCATCGAGCCATTGGCGACGAGTTCGTCATAAGTGGGGAGTTGGAGGAACTCGATTGCTTTGTGGATGGCTGCTTTTTCCTCAGAGTCGGTGATGCGGTTGACGGCCTCGGTCAAAGCCGGAATCGCTTGCTTGTCTGCGAGAATAACGAGATTCGAAACCGCGGCTTTGCCGACCTCAGGTTCGAATGCCGTGAGTTTCGCACAGAGCAGGGGAAGTGTTCGTTCGTCGACCTGCAACATTACCGAATCGATTTCTTCGAGTGCGCTCTGGGTTTCGCTTTGGCTATTGTTCTGGCTCGAAGCGGTTTTCACCGGCTTAGGAGAATGACCGTGAACAACCGCCAACGTAGTTTGGGCCGAAACGTTTGCGCGTTTGGTCTCGCCAATCCGCGAGGTGGAGAGCAAGAGTGCTCCAATCAGAACAAGCCCACCTGCGCAAATCGCGCTGAATAAAACGACCGGCCTCATCGCGAAAATGATTAAAGACCGGGGACAGTATTAACGATGACGGACGTGCCTCGAATAGTTCCGCTGCAACAAGCATAGCCGCCACTTGTCGAATTGGTGTAGCCGCCCGCAATCGACGCGGCGAAGTTGTCGAGAGTGTAGATTGAAGGCAGATCGGGATCGATGTAGGAATAGCGTAACACGCGAGTGTCCAATCCGTAGAGGTTGATCAACCCGATACCCCAATTATCCAAACAATGGACGATGGCAGTGGCGGAGTGAATCCCTGTGCGCGGCCCGAAACTATCCGTCACTGTGTTGACGACGTAATCCTGACCCAATCGCCCGATATAATTACTGGCGTCGGCGACGACCACCCCGCGGTCGGTGACGTAGTAACCGATGAAATTGGCATTGATGTCCAATAGTCGGATCAATTGCGGGAAATGCAGTGTCACACCGTTGTCCGAAGCGATGATCTGACAAAGCGAGCGGTCGGTGATGGAAAATGCTTGCGGCGTATAACGAACGACGGAGCCAACAGCGCTTGGAATTTCCGGACCTTTATATCCAGTTAACGAAAAGTTGACGATTTGTTTGATGTATTGCGCCTGCGTTTGGCAGGTCGCAAATGAACAGAGTAAAGCAACGAGAAGTGCTTTTTTCACGAACGAGCCTTTGGTTGATTGCGGTTGTTGTTTGAATCCGGCGCAGAGATTCGCCCGTCGGCGTTCGCCAGTCAAGCCATTAGCCAATGCTACTTCGTCGGCCCTTAACCTGTTCGGCCTTGCGCAATTTAGTTTCGATAGAGGCAACTTCTTCACGCAAGAGTTCTTCGGCCGACCATCCATGCGCCTCGGCCGTTTTCGCCAGCACAAATAATTTCTTCGCGAGATCGGCTTTTTCGGCCGAAGCCTTTTTAGGCGCTGGAATCAACTTCGCGCGACGCGCTTTTTTTACCAACTTCTCGGCGCGGAGCAGGGCGGGAAGATGTTTGGGAATGCCATCGAGCGCAGAGGGTCGCGCGTGTCGCGTGCCATGCTTTTCAGCTTTCTTGATCTTCTCCCAGTTCGCCCAGACCTCTTCGACGTCTTTCACTTTGGTTTTGCCGAAGACATGCGGATGACGGCGGATGAGTTTTTCGGTCACATGCTTTGCGACCTTTTCGAAATCAAAAGCCTTTCGTTCGCGCGCAAGCTGGCAATGGAACACGACGTGAAGCAATAAGTCTCCCAGTTCCTCCGCCATTTCGTGATCATCCTCCGCTTCGATCGCGTCGAGCAATTCGTAGGCTTCTTCGATGAGGTAAAAACGAATCGATTTGTGCGTTTGTTCGCGGTCCCACGGGCAACCTTGTGGCGACCGCAACTTCGCCATGACACGGATGAGCTCGTTGATAGCGTCGGTATTTCGCTTCATGAATTCCAATTAGAGAATGACCAGATTATCGCGGTGAACGACGACCCCGTCAGCCGTCCGTGCTTGCACGACATTAGAAGCAAAATCGCAGATGCCGCGCGCAAATTCCGTTCCGTTCAAATCACAAAGGCGCACCACTTCGCCTGCTGGGAACTCGCCTTCACATCGTGCGATGCCGGGCGGCAACAGGCTTTTCCCTTTTTCGCGTAAGGCGGTGCGCGCGCCTTCATCGACGAACAGCGCGCCTTTCGGATGATGGAAAAACGCGATCCAACGTTTGCGTCCGGTAAGTTTTGTCTGTTGGGCGACAAAGATTGTTCCTTCGTCCTCGCCATTCAGAACGTTGGCGAGAACAGATTTCTTTTTGCCCGACGCAATCACCAAAGGAATGCCGGAGCGAACCACAATCTTCGCTGATTCGACTTTCGAAGCCATGCCGCCAACGGAGGTTTCGCTGCCGGCGCCGCCGGCCATTCCCGCAATCGTGTCGTCAAGATTTTCGACCGTGGGCATTGTGCGCGGATTTTTTTTACCAAAATTCTCAATCAATCCGTCAACGGTGGTCAGGATTATTAGTAAATCGGCCGGTAATAAACACGCGACCAGCGCGGACAATTTATCGTTGTCGCCGAATTTCAATTCGGTGAACGAGATGGCATCGTTCTCATTGATGATGGGGACGACGCCGCGTTTGAGCAAAGTGACGAGAGTATTGCGCGCGTTGAGATGTCGTTCGTGATGCTGCAGATCGTCATGGGTCAATAGTACTTGGCCGACGGCCAGCTTGTATTCGCCGAACAATTTTTCGTAGATGGCCATTAAGCGCGATTGCCCGATGGCGGCACACGCCTGAAGTTCGGCCAACTCCGCCGGACGCTTCTCATGGCCGAGGACGCCCATACCCGCGCCAACCGCGCCCGAGCTGACCAGCACCACTTCCTTACCGACGGCGCGCTGTGCCGCAACTTGTGCGACCAGT
>JAICXV010000785.1 GCA_025934545.1 Verrucomicrobiia bacterium | reverse complement strand
TCCGGCCCGGCGGCGATGAGCGTGTTATGCAGATCGTAAGGACTCAGGCTCGCGTGTGTGGCTCTTTGTTTGACGGAGGTTAGATTGGAACCCTGCGACTCCGAGATAACGCAACCAGGCGCGCCGTATTCGTTGACGCCGCTTGTCCAACGAAAAGCGATGGCGATATCCGGCGCCTCGCTGGAATGGATCATGGCGTCGTCGAGCGCGAAAGTGCCCGGCCGCGCCTGCGCTGTAAAAATTGTCCCCACCGAATCGTCTGTCTGAAGGAATCGGACGAGACGGTCGATCGTTGGCTCGTCGTGGCCGCTAACGTACAGCAAGGCTGAACCGCCGAGACCAACAAGCAGCACGTCGCCTTTCGCTGGAGGATTTTCGAATTTGCGAAATGCCTTGAAGCCGGCATGGCGCAGGCGCGCGACTATATCGACGTTGGTCAAAACGGTCGAGAAACCATGGTCCGACACGACAAAAATATCGGTCGTGTCGAAAACGCCCTTGGCCTTCAGCTCGGCGACGAGGCGGGCGAGCGCATGATCGGAATTGCGGATGGCGGCCAGTGATTGGGGCGAGCCGACGCCGGTTGTGTGCTGGGTATTGTCCGGTTCGGCGAGCCACAGTTGGGAGAACGCGGGCACGCCATTTCTCCAGAGAAGCTCGGTGAGCGAGCGCGTGGTCCAAATGTCCCGGTTGGTCTTGCTGAGGCCATTATCCTGAAAGGGGCCGAGCGCATGAATCAGACTCGGAAGGATATTGGTCGGGAAACTCTGGCCCGCTTCCAGGACAATATCCGCGGAGCCGCTGGGATGGTCCGCGTGATCCTGCAGCAACACAACGGGTTTGGTCCCGGCAATCATTGTATGGCGGCCTTGCTGTTGGAGGATTTGAGCGACGGTGGGGACGTGCAAATAATGGCCGTGTTCGTCAGCTTTCCTCATTGCGTCCAGGGAGTCCGTGCCGAAAGGGCCGAGCGGATCGATTTCGGGATGAAATTCCCGGTTGCCGATGATGCCGCTGTGTTGGGGATAATCGCCGGTTGCCAGGGCGGTGCCGTTTACTTCGGTCGAACTGACGTAAACCGGATGATTGTGCGCGAAGAAAACGCCCTGCTTTGCCAGCGCGTACAATGTGGGCGTGTTGGTTACATTTACGAAATCCGGCCGCATTCCGTCCCATACCACCAGAACGACGTGTCTTTCGAGGTCGATCGCATTGCAGAACCAAACCGGAATAACGCACAAAAGAGAAATCAGCAGAGTTTTGCGCATTGGTCCGCCGATTCTCACAAAGCATTGCAAAACTGGTCAATAAAAAATCCGCGTCGTCACGGAAACGTTACCAGCTTGGAATTCATAAGAATCGCCGGGCTGACTGCGCAAATTCTGCGCGCCTCCCTCGACGAGTTCGCGCAGGAAGTGCGCGGCAACGTGGCGAAAACCTCGAAAACACGTGATTTTTTGTCTTGGCATGTACTTTGCATCAAGGCTGGAACGCGCGGATACACGCAAGGCGTGGTCCGCTAAAAAAACCAAACTGAATTAAACGAGAGAAAGAACTCAGTATGAATAAACTGATAGCGATGTTGGCCGTG
>JAICXV010000193.1 GCA_025934545.1 Verrucomicrobiia bacterium | reverse complement strand
ACTGCGTTGCCGCCGCCGATTTATAACGTCAATGCGATCGGTTATCCGACGGCGGCGTTTATTACTTGGAACACTCTTTCCAACGGCACCAGCCAGGTGGCGTATGGAACGAATAGCACGTATGGATTGGTTTCGACTTTTGACGCGACGTTGCGCACGAACCATACGGTAATGTTGAGCGGCCTGGTTCCGGATAGATTGTATTATTTCCAAATCACAAGCGTGGTCAGCGGCACGACGTATACCGCGACGGGAACGTTTACGACGACGGCGACCGTGATCTTGCAAGAACCTGACGGTGCTTACATTGGCGATTGGACGTTGAGTTCGGCCGTGGGTGATAAGTTCGGCAGTTATTTCCAATACGCAAACACAACGACGGATCCGTTCTCGCCTGATGCGACGGCGACCTTCAACGCGTCGCTGCCATTGGCTGGCAAGTATGATGTTTCGATGTGGTATCCGAGCGGCGCGAACCATACGACGAACGCACAGGTGTTTGTCGAAGGGTCGACGGCCATTGTTTCGACGAGTGTGAACCAAACGGTCGGCGGAAAATGGGTCTCACTGGCGTCGGGTATGAACTTTCCGGATAGCGCTGGTTCGGTCGTGTTGATGAATAACAGCGGCGAACTGAATAAGACCGTCATCGCGAACGCGGTGAAATTCGTTTACAACGTCGGTCAGGATAAGCCGACCGATGGCTCTGTGCCGGCGTGGTGGTCGCAATTTTATTTCGGCACCAACGTGGTTGCCGGATCGGGTGATATTGATGGCGACGGTTATTCGAACTTCAGCGAATATGTGTTAGGCACGATACCGAATGATCCAAGTTCGGCCCTGCATTTCGCGGTGCAATCGAGCAGCAACGCGGTGACGATTGTGTTCGGGCCTTATCAAGGCGGACGCGTTTATCGTCTGCAATATCGCGCGACGGTGACGTCCGCGTGGACGACGCTGCCGGGCGCGCCGACGACCGACGCGAATGGAAACGGCGTGTTCACGGTGAGCCCGACGTTGACCGGATTCTTCCGGTTGCAGGCCGCGGTTGGGCCGTAAGAAATTCTCAACAACTTTTCGTTAAGCGCCGAAGTCAACCTTCGGCGCTTCTTTTTCTTCAGCAGGCGCTTCGAAGAAAGGCTCTTCTTTGAAGCCCAAAAAAGCGGCGAACAGGACCGCGGGGAAAGTCTGGATGGAGGTGTTGAATTGAGTGACCGAATCGTTGTAGGCCTGACGGGAAAAAGCGATGCGATCTTCGGTGCCGCGCAATTCGTTTTGTAAGCCGAGGAAATTTTCGTTGGCCTTGAGGTTGGGATACGCTTCGGACACGGCGAGCAATCGTCCGAGCGCGGAGCTCAGTTCGCCTTCAGCTTTGATGCGGTCGGACGGAATGGTGACGCTGGTGGCCTTGGAGCGCGCGGTGATGACGGCGTCGATCGTGCCTTTTTCGTGGGCGGCGTAGCCTTTGACGGTGTTGACCAGGTTTGGAATGAGGTCGTGACGGCGCTTGAGTTGAACGTCGATTTGCGCCCAGGCGTTTTTCACCAACTGGCGCAATTGGATGAGTCGATTATAAATGCCGACGCCAAATAGCGCGATGAGGACAACAATGGCCACGATGGCCAAAAGGAAGATTAATATGATTCCCATATGGCGGCATGTTTACTCCGCCGCGATTTTTGCGCCATTACAAAAAGTGCGGTGGTTTGGAAGAAGGGGGTCGGGCGAGGCTGGTGCCAAAGCTTTGAATATCAAGCGTCAGGTATGAAAGGCTCGGCGGGAGCCTCGCCCTACCGACGGAATTATCGCCCTGCGGGATTAGTTTTGGCGCTTTAACAAAAATTCGGCTAACGCTTCGAGTGCGCGGGCTTTGCCTTTGAAGGGTTTCAAACTGGCGAAGGCGCGGGCGGTCAGGTCGGCAGCGATTTTGTGGGATTTTTCCAGTCCGACGATTGATGGGTAGGTGGCTTTTTGCGCGGCGATGTCTTTGCCGGCGGTTTTGCCAAGTTGTTCGCTGGTCTTGGTGACGTCGAGAATGTCGTCGATGACTTGAAAGGCGAGGCCGACGTGATAACCGAAACTGGTCAGGGCTTTGAGTTGCGCCGCGTTGCAATTGGCGCTCATGCCGCCGAGGCGCGCGGAAGCGCAGAGCAGAGCGGAGGTTTTGCGTTCGTGAATGTAGCGGAGCTGGTCGACTGAAGTTTTTTTGCCTTCGCCTTCGAGGTCGGCGACCTGACCGGCGATGAGTTGGAGCGAGCCCGCGGCCAAGGCGATTTCGGCAACGATTTGTTTATGGGAATAGCGCGGCCAACCTTTGGCTTTTGCGGCGAGCGCAAAGGCTTCGGTCAAGAGTGCGTCCCCGGCAAGAATGGCGATGCCTTCACCGAACACTTTGTGATTGGTCGGGTTGCCGCGTCGAAAATCGTCGTCGTCCATGGCCGGCAAATCGTCGTGGATGAGGGAATAGGTGTGGATACATTCGACGGCGCAGGCGAGCGGCAATGCGTCGTTCCATTTACCGCCGCAGGCATCGGCAGCCGCCAGGAGGAGCGCGGGACGCATGCGCTTGCCGCCAGCAAAGAGCGAGTAGCGCATGGCTTTATGAATCGTCGCTGGTTTCGTGCTGGTTGAGGGCAGAAATTTATCGAGCCCGGCGTCGACAGATTTAGTCACGCGCTGCACGTAAGCAGAGAGGTCGAAAGAACGTTTGGTGTTGGCAGCCATTGCGGCGAGCATTTAGGCGGTGGCCCGTGAGGTAAACAAGCGAAAATTGAGCATGGGTTTTTTGCGATTTTTTAAGTTGCGTTGAAAAGGACACCGAGTAACTTAGCGGGCTCGTGAATAGCGAATTGATGAAACAGGCTTTGGGGAAGGTCGGCAACACTAACGTGCTCATAAATCTGGTCTCGCGCCGGGTGCGTCAGCTCACCTCGGCCGCCGGCGCCAGCAGCCGTCCCCTGATCGAAGTGCCGCCCGGAACCGGTGCGGCCGACACCGCATTGATGGAAATCATCGATGGCAAGATGGATTGGGTAGCCGATCCTCAGGCTGAAGAGGAAATTGCCCCGACGCCGAAGAAGCGCGGCAAGAAGTAATCAGCGGTAGAAGGATGGCGCGCCGTGGCGGAAATCCTTAACAATTCCAAAGCGCGGCGCGATTATTTCATCGGCGACACGTTCGAAGCGGGCATCGTCCTCAAAGGGTCCGAAGTCAAGTCCCTGCGCGCGGGCAAAGCGCAAATCACCGACGCTTTTGCGCGCGTTGAAAAAGACGAGGTCTGGCTTTATAACGCGCACATTGGTGAATATGCGCAGGCCAATATTTTCGGGCACGTCCCCAAAGCGCCTCGCAAACTGCTGCTCCACAAATCGGAAATCCGCAAATTGTTTGGACTGGCCTCTGTTAAAGGCAATGCGCTGGTGCCGCTCTCGATGTATTGGAAAAATGGGCGGGTGAAGATTTTGTTGGGCGTGGGCAAGGGCAAGTTGCAGCACGACAAACGCGATGACATCAAGAAACGGGAGTCGGATCGGGAACTGAAACGAGCGACGATGCATCGTTCTAAAGAGTAGTAGTAATTTTTGCGGAGAACGAAGCGGGTTAGGAGCTTTTGGCTTGTGTTTAGTTGATTAGTCGGAGATGATTTCCGAACGCCTGCCCACTTATGAAATTCTTCGTCCGCCTGTTTGTGCCGCTTCTGATACTTTCCGTTGGAACTGTCGCGCACGCCCGTTTGTTGGGCATCGATGTTTCGAGCTTCCAGGGAACAGGTGTTAACTGGGCGACGGCGAAAGCCGGCGGGGTTAGTTTTGCGTGGGCGAAGGCAACGGAGGGAGCAACCATTAACGACGCTGATTTCAGTTTCAACATGAGCAACGGGAAAGCGGCCGGCGTTGTCATGGGCGCATACCATTACTGTCATTCTGAACTTAACAGTCCTGCGACCGAGGCGGGTCATTTTTGGAACATCGCCGGCAGTTCCATCAAGGCCGACGGACTGACTCTCTATCCGATGCTGGATGTTGAAGGAAATGCATTCAACGGGCACGTCAGTGCGACAAGTCTCTCCGACTGGTGCAATAACTGGAGCATCGATGTCGTTCAGGATGCGGCAAATGCCGCGGTTTCAATTACGCCCGTTATTTATATCAGCGAGTGCAATGCCGATTTTCTTAATACCAGCGTTGCACAGTGGAATGTGGATATCGCTCATTACGACAGCAACGACCCGCAGACAAGTTCGCCGTGGACCGGGACTGGATGCAACTCCTCTGCCTACGAAGTGTGGGGCTCTGGTGTTTGGGATTTTTGGCAGTTTACTTCAACAGGAGCAATTTCGGGGTACTCAGGGAACATCGATCGCGATGTTGTGAACAGTACGAGTTTGGCCGCCTATACGGCGACGGCAAATACTAACTCTGCCATCTATTATTGGGACCCACAGGGAACTTCTGGCTCGAATCCCAACACCGGTTCAATGACTGGAACTTGGGAAAACTCCAAATGGAGCTACGGACCGACGGGACTGCTAAATCCAGTGGCGTGGGCTAATGGAAAAGCGGCGTCATTTGGCGTGCACACCGGGTTCGGGACGCCTGCCTATACGATAACGATGAATTCGAGCCATATCGTGGCCGGTTTTTTTGACGGTCATTTCAATTCCACTGCCCCGCTCGCGTGCGATGTCACGATTGCAGGCACGGGCACCATTGATCTCGCGAGCGGCGCACAAGCCCTGGACACAATCAACGGCACCGATGGGTCTCTCGCGTTGTTGCGGATTAACGTGAACATCGCGGGCAGCGGCCAACTGGTTCCCGAAGGAAACGGTCAATCTTTCTTGCATGGCACGAACACTTATTCAGGCGGAACACAGTTGGGTTTCTCGACGGTATCATTCACTGGAATTTTAAATTTCAACAATGGCGATGCGTTTGGAACCGGCACACTTACTTTAAGTACGAACGGGACCGGTTCAGCGCTGGTTCTGGAAGGCACATCGGCCGTTACGGTTCCGAATCCCGTAATAAACGACGGCGCGTGCACGAATAATATCATTGGCAATGCGGCGGGCCTTACATTCAGCGGAGATTGGAATCTGAGCAAAGCGCTTTTAACTCTCGGCGGTGGTGGAACTGCTGGGAACAAAACCATTATTGGCGGTACCGTCAGCGGCTCACATGGTTTAACCGTCTACAACTCTGGAACAATCAGTCTTACTGGCACCAATACATATACGGGCACGACGACGATCAATTCGCCGGCTGTGCTGATGATTGATGGAACGGGCAAACTTGGAAGTGGGTCGTATGCGGGTTCGATTGTCGATAATGGCACTTTCATTTATAGCAGCACGGCTTCGCAAACTTTGTCGGGTGTTATTTCTGGGAGCGGGCCAGTGCGAGTTGCGGATGCGGGCACACTGATATTGACCGGCGCCAATACTTATAGCGGCGGAACGATTGTCAGCAATGGCGGCACGTTGTGTCTCAATGCGGATTCGGGGCTGGGGACGGCAGCAGGTGCGTTGACGTTGAACCGCGGCACGCTGAAGAACAACAATTCGCAACCGACCATCACATCGAGTCGGACGATTACGCTCGGCACAAGCGGCGGTTATATCGACGCTGGATATT
>JAICXV010000350.1 GCA_025934545.1 Verrucomicrobiia bacterium | reverse complement strand
CGACCCGGAAACCAACCGCGAACAACTACCGCTGCAACTAATTCTCGGCGACGGTTCGATCTATCCGCTCGGTGGAAAATTTTACATCGCCGACCGCCAGGTCAATCCGAACACCGGCACGTTACAGATCGGCGGTATTTTCCCGAACCCAAGTTTGCTCCTGCGCCCCGGCCAATACGCACGTGTCCGCGCCCAAACTGAAACGATGACGAACGTGTTTCTCATCCCGCAGCGCGCGGTCGCCGAAGTCCAGGGAACTTATCATATCGCGGTCGTCGATAAAGAAAACAAGGCGCACGTTTTGGAAATCAAACCCGGCGCGCAAGTCGGACCCAATGTTGTTGTGAATGAAAGTGCCGTGACAGACGACAAGGCCAAGCTTCATCCCGGCGATCGCCTCATTGTTGAAGGCATCGAAAAGGCGAAGGAAGGCATGACGGTTACTCCCCAACCGCTCACAACAACGAATATGGCTGAGGCGCGACCGTAATGTATCGCTTCTTCATTAACCGGCCGATCGTCGCCATGGTCATCGCCATTTTGATGGTGATTGTCGGGGCCATCTCGATGCTGACGTTACCAGTCGCGCAATTTCCACAGATCGTTCCGCCGGAAATGCGGTTGACCACGACCTATCCTGGCGCGGACGCGCAAACGCTGGCCGAGTCTGTCGCTACCCCGATTGAAGAACAAATGTCCGGCGTCGAAGGCCTCAATTACATGGCCACGATCAGCGCCAACAACGGCCAGATGCGCATGCTGGTGAACTACGATGTCAAAAGCGATCCGAACATCGACCAGATGCTCACGCAGCTCCGTTACAATCAAGCCGAGCCGCAACTTCCCGCGGACGTTCGCAACTTCGGCGCGCAACTGCGCAAATCGCCGACCAGCCCGCTCATGCTCGTCGGACTTGTCTCGCCCAACGGGACGCATGATGGAACGTTTCTCGCCAATTACGCTTATATCAACATCGTCGACCGCATCACGCAGTTGAAAGGAATCTCGGACGTATTTGTTTTTGGCGCGGGCCAATATGCGATGCGATTTTGGGTGAAGCCGGATCAGCTCGCCAAACTGAATATCACCGTCAACGACATCATCAACGCCATCAACGCGCAGAATTCGGTCAATCCCGCGGGACAAATTGGTGGACCGCCGACGCCGAAAGGCCAGGAGTTCACTTACACCGTCACCGCGCAAAGCCGGCTCGTGACCGAAGAAGAGTTCGGCAACATTGTTATTCGCGAACAGCCAGATGGCTCGATTGTTCGCCTTAAAGATGTCTCGCGAGTCGAACTCGGTTCGCAGACCTATAACATCGTCGGCAAGATTAATGGCAAGCCTTCTGCCGTCCTCGCGGTTTATCAATTGCCCGGCTCCAACGCTCTCGATGACGCCAAGGAAATCAAAGACCTGATGGAACAACTGAAAAAAGATTTTCCGTCAGATCTGAAATACGTCATTTCGCTCGACACGACCCGCGCGGTTTCGGCGGGCGTGGATGAAATCATGAAGACGTTTTGGATCGCGCTCACGCTTGTCTGCATCGTGGTCTTCGTCTTCCTGCAAGGATGGCGCGCCTCACTCATTCCCCTGCTCGCCATTCCTGTGGCGCTGATCGGTACGTTTGCGTTTTTCCCATTGTTTGGTTTTTCGATCAACACGCTTTCGCTTTTCGGTCTCGTGCTGGCGATTGGCCTCGTCGTTGACGACGCCATTGTTGTCGTTGAAGCAACGCAACGTCATATCGACGACGGCATGGCGCCCAAGGAAGCGGCCCTGCTTGCGATGCACGAAGTTGCCGCTCCGGTCGTTGCGCTCGCACTGATTCTTGCGGCCGTTTTCGTTCCCACCATTTTCATCGCGGGAATCACCGGCCGTCTCTACCAACAATTCGCGCTCACCATTGTCATTTCTGTTCTTCTTTCGGCGTTCAACGCGATGTCGCTCAGTCCTGCGCTCGCCGCCAAATTGCTCCGCCCCCACGGCCACGGCGACAAGGCGCCGGGACCGCTGCAACGCTTTTATGATTGGTTCAACCGTGTGTTCGATCGCACTCAGCACCAATACATGCGCATCAGCGGCGCGCTTGTTCGCAAAACGACAATCGCCGTGATCGTGCTGTTCACCATTGGCGGCTTCGCCGTTTTCATGGGTTCGCGTTTGCCAAAAGCGTTCGTGCCGGAGGAAGATCAGGGATACGCATTTGCCATGGCGACGTTGCCGCAGGCGGCCTCGCTGGAACGCACCGACGCCGTGGCCAAGAAAATCGAAAATATTCTCAAGGACATTCCCGGCATTCAATATTACACCACGGTCGAAGGTTTCAGCCTGCTCAGCCAGGTGCAGGCGACTTACAATTGTTTTTTCTTTGTGACCCTCAAGCCCTGGAACGAACGCAAGAGTGACAACGAACAATACTTTGCCATTCGCGAAAAGATTAAATCGGAACTGGGTAAAATCCCCGAAGCGCAAGCGTTCGCTTTTTCGCCGCCAGCCATTCCGGGCGTCGGCACATCCGGCGGTTTCACCTTCATGCTCCAGGACAAATCCGGCCGTCAGGATCTGACGTATCTGAAACAGAACTTGGACAAATTTTTAGCCGAAGCAAAAAAGCGGACAAACATTTTGAGCGGCCTGAGCACGACGTTTCTTCCGAGCGTTCCCCAATTTTACGTCAAGGTCGATCGCGATAAAGTGCTCAAGCAAGGTGTGCCTTTGACCGATGTTTATCGCACGCTCCAGACGTTTATGGGCGGCAACTTCGTCAATTATTTCAACCGCTTCGGACGCCAATGGCAGGTCTACGTCGAAGCCGAAGACGAATATCGCGCGACCCCGGACGACATCCGTTTCTATTACGTTCGCAACAACCGCGGCGAGAGTGTGCCGCTGTCGACCTTTGCAACTGTCGAACGTCGATACGGTCCGGAGTTCATCATGCATTTCAACGAGTATCCGTGCGCTCAAATCAACGGCAGCGCGGCCGAAGGCATCAGTTCTACTGAGGCGAACAAGGAACTCGAAGATGTGTTCGCGAAAACCATGCCGCCAGACATGGGTTTCGGCTACTTCGGCATGTCGTTTCAAGAACAGAAAGCGGCGGAAGGCGTCAAAACGTGGCAAGTATTTACTCTCTCGCTGGTTTGTGTGTTCCTGATTCTCGCCGCGCAATTCGAAAGCTGGTCGCTGCCATTTAGCGTGTTGCTCGGGACACCAACCGCCATTCTCGGCGCGTTCCTGGCACTGACGATACGACATTTCCAAAACAACGTTTACGCGCAAATCGGTCTCGTCATGCTCATCGGTCTCGCCGCCAAGAATGCCATCTTGATCGTTGCCTTCGCCAAAACAGAATACGAACAGAAGGGCAAAAATATTTTCGACGCCGCCCTTGAAGGCGCGCGAGTTCGGTTGCGTCCGATTCTTATGACGTCGCTCGCCTTCATTCTTGGCTGTATGCCGCTTTGGCTGGCTGCGGGGTCGGGCGCCGTTTCGCGAAAAACGCTGGGCACGGTTGTCATCGGCGGCATGTTGGGTGCAACGCTTGTCGACACGCTGCTCGTTCCAGTCACCTTTGCCGCGGTGGAAAAACTGGTGCTTCGCTTTACAAAACACAAAGCAGGCGAACACACGCCAGACCTGCCGCCGCCGTCCCAAACAAAATGAACTTCCGATTCGTAAATTGCTTTTTGATTCTTGCACTGCTCGCCGGTTGCGCGGTTGGGCCGAATTATAAACGGCCAACGATTCATGCTCCTGCCACGTTCCGAACCAGTTCATCAACGGTCACCAACTCATTTGGAGATTTGCCATGGTGGGAAGTTTTTCACGATGAAAACCTCCAACATCTCATCCGCCTCGCTTTGACCAACGATTACGATCTGCGCGTCGCCATTGCTCGCGTCGAGCAGGCGCGCCAGATTATCACTGAGAATCGCGCCGGCCTTTTTCCGCAAATCAATTACACTGGCCTCGCTGGAAAAGGCAAAAATGTGGGTGCAAATGGCGCGGTCTCGCCATCGGATCGAACGGTTGGGTTTCTCGGAGCCGATGCCAATCTTTCGTGGGAAATGGATATTTGGGGTCGCGTTCGCCGTTTGACCGAAGAGGCGCGCGCGCAATATCTCGCCACGTCCGAAGCCCGGCACGACATCACCGTCTCGCTCATCGCGCAGGTCGCGCAAT
>JAICXV010000616.1 GCA_025934545.1 Verrucomicrobiia bacterium | reverse complement strand
GCGCTTGCGCCTCCAACAAATACTCAGCATTGACTAACTCAGCCAACATCTCGCGGGCCGGCCGACCGGCTTCACAACGCAACACATCGACCAGTTTGCTGCCGAGATTGGAAAACATTTGCGACGCGGCCTGTTCCGCTTCGGCGCGATTTCCCAAAACGGGCATCAGATTATTAACGACGATCTGTTGGCGCTTTGGACGCGCGATGGCATACAGCCTGGAGACCGTCGCCGCCATCGCGCGCAGTAAGCCAGCCGGCATCAGGGCCGACGCTTTCAGCCCCAACCGCCACAATGGCGCGTTGTAAATGGACGACGGTTTTGGATGTATTCCGTCGGGGGCGGGACGCTGCATTTCGACGACCGCTGGTGTCTGGTTTGCCGTCACTAATCCTTAAATACAATGCGAGGCGCAAGCGCTTTGCGACCCTGAATTTTCACGAGCAGAAAAAAGAGCCGCATCCGCCAGCGCAACGACCAGCCGCCGTGCACTTCACCGGCCAGCGCGGCATTGACCGCCGCGGGCAAATCGAATTTTTCGCGCGGATTCATGAAAATCTCCATGAACGGCGTCGTATAAAATTTTTCGACCATCTCCCAATAAAAATCCATCCCCGCGAAGACCTGCTTTTCGTACCATCGAAACGGCTTGGCGCTGTTACCGCGATGCATCGCCTCATCGATCGCTTCCACCGCCAATTTAGCCGAACGCATCGCAATGAAAACGCCCGAGGAAAAAATCGGATCAAGAAAACCAGCCGCATCACCAACGCGCAACAGGCGAGGTCCGACCAAGGTCTTGTTTTTATAGGAAAAATCCGAGGTCACCTGAATGGAACCGACTCGTTGAGCGGTCTTCATCCGATCCAACACCGCCGGATTATTTTCCACGATGTGTTGGAAAAGTTCTTCAGGCGATCCTTTCCATTGTCCAAACTCTTCCTTGTCCATCACGCACCCAACACTCGTCTTGTCCGCTGAAACCGGAATAACCCAAAACCATTTATTGTTCAGCCGGATGACAATCGTGTCCCCTGCCCGCTCGCCGGGATCCAATCGGACATTCAAGAAGTGTCCAAACACCGCCAGCTTTTTCAAGGCAGGATGCATCACGCGCAGTTGTTCTTGGTTACCGGTCAGATTCCCACGCCCGCTCGCATCAATCAGCCAGTCAGCCCGAAACGTCTGCTTCTGTCCATCCGGTCCCGTCGCCGAAACGGTCATTCCGTCCTGCACTGTGTCGTAGCGCTGCACCGTCCATCCTTCGCGCACCTCCGCCCCGCTTGCTGCCGCATGTTTCAAGAGAATGTCATCGAGTTTAGCGCGCTCCACCTGCATCGCTTCTTTGTGTTTTGTGAACTTTCCTTCGCGAAAAACAAAACCGACCCACCGCGTTTTGTCGCCCAGTTCGAACTGCGCGCCGAATTTTCTCGGAAAACCCGCCGCCCTGATCGCCGGCAGGACCCCGAGCTCTTCGAAAATCGGCACGTTATACGGCAAAAGCGATTCGCCAATGTGAAATCGCGGAAAGACTTCCTTTTCCAAAACCAGAACTTTGTGGCGGCGTTTAGCCAACAACGTTCCGGCCGTGCTTCCCCCGGGACCGCCGCCAATAATGATCGTGTGATACGTATCTTGCACTCATGGGCAGTTTAAAGAAAACCCAACCAGCAGCAAGCCAAGTGCCCTAGTGGAAAACACCAAAAAAAAGTCCCTCTCCTCATGTAGAGGAGAGGGACGCGAAAGAACGCTCTACGGCTTATGCAATCGGAAATATATCTGCTTGACCGTCGCACCCTGCGTGAAGATGACATTGCTGCCGTTCGTCACGACCGTTCCGCTCGCAGGTTGCCAACCTCCATTGAGGTCAGTCACCGATTCCAATCCGTATCCGGTCGCTGAAGCTGGCCACGCCAACGTCACATTGCCCGCGCCATCCTGGCCAATCGTAATCGTCGGCTGCAAGCCGACGACCGCCAGCGAGCTGTCGACATACGCCGCAGCCAATACGTTCGCCGTGACATCCGACACTTCGCGAATCACCGGAGCATCCGTAAATGTCAGGTTCGACGTTCCTGAAGAATAGGTGGTGGGAACAAAACTCATGCGCACAATTTCTTGCGTTCCGGCTGCGAAGCTCTGGCCGATCGGCATTGCCAGCGCCACACCAATCGTTCCATTGGCCGCCTGCAACGAGTTGACGTTCATGCTGGCACCAGCGGCGCCACTTCCCAGCACCGCACCACTAAAGCGCATCAACGAACTATCAAACGTTAGGCTGAACCCAACTGCGTTTTCGTTGCCTTGTGCGCTCAGGTCGACGCTCACAATATTGGTGATCCCACTCTTCGGATCAGCCACTAGCGTAATCGTGCGCGACGTCGGAGTATTCGGTCGAATCGCGATGTGACCGGAAGCAGTCGTCGGACCGCCGACTGCGGTTAAAGGATCAAGTCCAACCGCATAACGCCCGGCTTGGACCCAGTCACTAACCGTCAAGCTTCCATTGCCCAGGCTGCTGCGCGGCGCGCAATCCGCCCTTTGAAACTCGCTCGGGCTCGAAGTCGCATCGAGGCCTGCTACAAAACGTCCCACCTCGACCCAGTCTGTGATCGTGACGTTTTGATTGCCGTCGGGCCG
>JAICXV010000333.1 GCA_025934545.1 Verrucomicrobiia bacterium | reverse complement strand
GGTCGCAACGAATTACGCTGATTCGACCGGGTTGGTGCAATTCACCAATTCGATCACCGGTGGGACGAACCAATTTTATCGACTGCTTTGCCCTTGAAAGACCTTTCCGCTGACGCATACGAAGTTTGCCAGAGGCACCGTCGATTGGCCCTGAGCCTGGCGCTGTTGCTCTTCATTTTGCGACTGAGCCGCGCGCAGGCGCAGGAGGACACGACCGGTTACCGGCACGAGTGGTATCAGGAAGACAAGGACCGCATCAAAGTGGAGACGGACACGTTTAACATCGACCTTGCGCTTGGCCCGCAGGTGCGCGCGACGGGCCAGCTTGTTTTCGATTCCATTTCCGGCGCGACGCCGACGGGCGCACCGCCGCAAGCACAATGGCCGTTTCCGAAATTTAACGACCTTTACCAAAGCGCGTATCAACAGGCGTTCACCAGCCATTTCCTCGACGCGAGCAATTTCAATTATCAAAACTTCGTCGTGACGGGATTGGAAACGTTGCAGGCCATGACGAACCGGATTTTGCCGCAAGTGCAAGCCGACGCGGGCCGAGATGCGACCAATAGCGCCACGTCCAGCTTCCATAGCTTAACCAACAGCCCGAATTTCAGAAACAAAACGGTGCCGTTGACGCAAATGCACGAGTTCCGGACAGCGTTTGCGCTGGGTTTGCCGGTCACGTTCAAGCGACAGGAGGTGACGCCAGCCATCGCGTATAGCGCGGAAAGCGATTACGTTTCGCGCGGCGTCTCGTTCAATGACGCTTTTTATTTTAACAACAAGAACACCACTCTGAACCTCGGTTGGTCGGGCAATTTTGATATCGTGCGCGACGAAAATCTGGTTTGGGAACACAAGAGCACGCACGATTTTTTGGCGGGCGTCACGCAACTGTTAACGCCGAAATCGTATGTCACCGCAAACGTTACTTTCGGCACGGAGGAAGGCTATTTGTCGGACCCGTATCGCGGCGTGATGGCCGCCGCGAATTTTTTCCAAACCAATCCTGACGACGCCGCGCTGCTGCCGGAAAAACGTCCGCGCCATCGTTCGCGCGAAATTATTTATCTTGGCTACAATCAATTCATCGACCCGCTCAATGGCGGTGCGGAAGTGAGTTACCGGTTTTTTCACGATTCGTGGGACATCAACGCGCACACGATTGATCTGCGTTGGAACCAAAAGGTGGGCAAACGCCTCGTATTGTCTCCGATGTTCCGATATTATTATCAAACTGCCGCCAGTTTTTATTATGTGCTGGTCCCGGATTTTAACCGGTTGCCGGACGCCTATTCGGCGGATTATCGGCTGTCCGAGTTCAATACATTCTCGCTTGGACTGCGCGCGACGTATAGAATTCAGAAACATTTGTCATTGGACGCGGGCTACATGCGTTACGTGATGCGCGGGTTGGACAACATGACGTCGCAGTCGGCCTATCCAAGCGCCAATGTTTTTACGATTGGATTACGCGGATGGTTTTAAACGTTCCAGAATCGTTGCAAGTCGTGCGTGAACGCATTTTGCGTTCAGCGAAGCGCACAGCTTCGTCTACTGGGAGCAACGCGCGCGGCGAATCGTTCCATCAACTGACATTCACCGCGATGAGCACGGCCTGTCGGGTGAATTTTCGAACCACGAACTCGGCGTTGGCGCGTGCGTTGCAGGATGAAGTTCTCGAATGGGTCACCGCGTTTGAGGCAAAGTATTCGCGTTTTATTCCCGACAGCTTGATCAGCCGGATCAATGCCGCGTCCGGCGAACATTGGGTTGAAGTCGATGCCGAGACGGATGCGATTTTCAATCTGTGCCAGGAGATGATTTTCTTCACGAAGGGCGTTTTTGATCCGACGTCTTTGCCACTGATTCGATTGTGGAATTGGAAAGCCAATCCGGCCGTGATCCCGACGGAGGACACTATTGCGGCGACTCGTGAAATTGTCGGTTGGCGAAAAATCCAGCGTCGCAAAGGCGGGATTTTTCTACCGCACAAAGGAATGTGCCTGGACCTCGGCGGCATCGGAAAAGAATACGCGGTCGACCGGGTGCTGACGATGTGCATGGATCGCGGCATCACAAATGTGCTGGTGGATTTCGGCCAGGACGTGCGCGTGCACGGTCAGCCGGCGGACAAACCGGCGTGGCATATCGGTTTGGATGATCCGAAAAACCCGGGACATTGCTGGACCGGCGTCGCGGTGAACAATCACGCGGTTGCGACCTCGGGCGATTATCTGCGGCATTTCACCATCGATGGCCGCCGTTTCGGTCACATCATCGACCCGCGCACGGGTTGGCCGGTGGACAATAAAGTCATGGCTGTGTCGGTGATTGCGCCGAGCTGCAGTTTTGCCGGCATTATTTCAACGGCCGCATTTATTCTCGGCGCGCGCGACGGCATCGAAATGATGCACATGTGCCCGAGCGTGGAAGGCGCGGTGACGACTGAAACGGGCCGCACGCAATCGAAAGGATTTCATCATTATGCGACTTCGTAACTTTTGTATTTTGATCGCGGGGATGTCGTGCCTGGTTTCCGTTGCGCAAGCGGCGCTGAAAACAGGCGAAGTATTTCCCACGCTGACTGATTTCAAACTGGAAGGGTCGCTGCCCGACCTTAAAGACAAAATTGTCGTCATTGATTTCTGGGCGTCGTGGTGCGGTCCGTGCAAACAATCGTTTCCGGCGTTGGATGAAATGCAAAAGAAATACGGGCCGAAAGGTTTGGTCATCATCGCCGTGAGCGAAGATGAAAACAAATCCGACATGGATGATTTTCTGAAACAACACCCGGTGTCATTCACGACGGTTCGCGACACCGGGGCGAACGGAAAGAAACTGGTTGAGAAAATTGATATTTCGACGGTGCCGACTTCCTTCGTGATCGACAAGTCGGGCAAAGTACGGTTCACGCATTCCGGCTTCTACGGCACGCGGTCGAAAGAAGAATACACGACCGAGATCGAAAAACTTTTGAAAGAATAACATGAAGACCATTCTTCAAAGCGCCTGCAAGCGATGGGAACTGGCGTTGTTCGCTATCGCGATAGCGGCGCTGAGTGGCTGCCAAAATGTTAAACCGTGGCAGCGCGGCACGCTCTCGGATTACACCATGCGCGGAGACCGTGACCCGATCGGCACCGCGCAGGAAGAACACATTTTTTTCTCGCGCGAAATGGCGTCGGGCGGGCGCGGTGTGGGTGGAGGCGGATGCGGTTGCAATTAATTGGTGACTTATGAAAAAGAGTGTCTCGAAAATTTTACCGTTCGTTCTGGCCTGCGTTTTGCAGGTCGCACCGCTGCTGCGGACCGTATTAATGCAGGCGCGCGAAATCGCGCCGTCGGCGTGGGCAGTTGTCTTCCGTATCGGCGCGGGAGCGATTGGCGTGTTGGGCTTCGACGCGGTGTCGAGCGCATCGAGCATTGCGATTTCGCCTGTGACCGCGACCAACGGCGTTTCTTACGTCGGCACAGTCACCTATTCCGGCAGCCATGCCGGTTCGGTCAGTTCGATGATGCTTTCCAACGTCTGCATGAGCAGCCAACTCAACTTTTTGGCCGGCCTGAAAATTTCTTACGCAGGCGTCAACAAAGCGTCAGTCACTGGAATCCCAACCAACTCGGGCACTTTCCCGTTCACGCTCAAGATTTGGGATGGCACTTGTAGCGGGTTGAGCGATGTCCGGAGCACGTCGATTATTATCGCGCCGACAAACGCTGCGCTCGCTCCGCCCAGTTTTACTTCGCCGCCGCAGAGCGTGACCGCGCAAGAAACTTCTGATGTCCTTTTCAGCGCGGGCGCTTACGGGAACCCGACGCCGAGTTACACGTGGTACCTCGGTGTGCCGATTCCGGCGAACCAGATTGGAACTGGGTCGAGCCTGAACCGAACGGCGGTTGGATTGACCAGCGCGGGAGTGTACACGGTCGTCGCGGCCAACTCCCAGGGGACATCGACGGCGACGGCCTATTTGACGGTGTGCGATACCGCGGGCAGTAATCCATTGGGTTTTCATTACACAAATTATTTCACCGTGAGCAACGCGCTGGTGTTGCGAAGTTTCATGACGAACTTTCCGACGGCGACGAACACGTACAAATGGCAGTATAATTTTGCCGACATCACAACGTTCAGCACCAGCGGCAGCAACCTCACGCTTGCTGCCAACCAGATCTACGCCGGGCACAGCGGCATTTATTCGGTCGTGTTCAACAGTGTGCTCCCCGGAGGCAACGTGATTGTGAACCAGCAGGAATACGATTCGTATTGGGCATTTGGAGTGCCGCCGGCGATCACTTCGGCG
>JAICXV010000549.1 GCA_025934545.1 Verrucomicrobiia bacterium | reverse complement strand
GTTGTTGTCCGACATTCACATTGCTGCGGATCCGAAGAAGACCGCGCGCAACACGAACATGACGGACAATCTCAAGGCGGTGCGAAAGGAGATTCTGAATTGGCCATCGCGTCCGACGCGGGTGCTGGTCAACGGTGATGTGGCATTCAACAGCGGCGAAATTGGCGATTACCACGCGGTTACTCGACTGCTTGAACCATTGCGCAAAGATGGCATGCCGATTCTTCTCGGGATGGGAAATCACGACAACCGTTCTCGCTTTTGGGATACGATTAAAGGTGCGAAGTCGACACAACCACGGCTCGAGGATCAACAAGTCATGATGTTGCAAACCAAGGAGGCGAATTTTTTCATTCTCGATTCGTTAATTAAGACGTTACACACGCCGGGCGTCATTGGCGCAGAGCAGCGCGCGTGGTTGAAGAAATCTTTGGATGACAATGCGGACAAGCCGGCGATCGTCATGGTCCATCACAACCCGGTCGATAATGGACTGAAGGCGAATCTTGAAGATGAAAAAGAAATGTTCGACATTCTGCGTCCCCGCAAACAGGTGAAGGCCTGGATTTTTGGCCACACGCACACTTGGGGCATCTCCAAGGACGAAAGCGGAATTCACCTGATCAATTTACCGCCAGTTGCATATCTGTTTGCGCCCGGGCAACCCAACGGTTGGGTTCACGCCACGCTCAAGCCGGATGCCATTCGCGTTGAATTGCGTTGTCTCGACACAACGCATAAGGACCACGGTCAGGTTAACGAACTGAAATGGCGCGCCTAAAATTCGTAGCCGCCGAGGTGACGAGGCGGATTCTATTTCCGCCTCGTCACCTCGGCGGCTACGGGGCGAGCGACACGAAGTTGTTGAGGAGTTGCAGGCCGATGCCCTGGCTTTTTTCGGGGTGGAATTGCGTCGCGAAAACATTGTCGCGCCAGACCGAGGAGGCAAAGGATTCGCCGTATTCCGTTTTGGTGGCGATGATCGATTTGTCCGTGGGCTTGGGAAAAAAGCTGTGGACGAAATAGACGTAGCTGCCGGATTTGATGTTTTTATAAATCGGACAATTCGGCTGGGTAATTTCGATCTGGTTCCAGCCTATTTGTGGGACCTTCAATTCGTTGGTTGAAAAGCGAACGACTTTTCCTCCGAACAGGCCAACGCCGGCGGCGCAACTGTTGAACTCTTCGCTCTTGTCAAAGAGCGCCTGATAGCCAACGCAAATTCCCAGGAAGGGTTTGCCGGTTTTGATGAAGTCTCTTGAGGCGGCGAGCAATTCCTGCTTTTGCAGGGCGTTGATGCAATCGTCGAACGCGCCGACGCCAGGGAGAACGAGCGCGCGCGCGCCGTTTATTTCCGATGGTTTGCGCACGATGCGGACGTCAGCGCCGACCTTGAGCAACGCTTTTTGAACGCTGCGCAAGTTGCCGGAATCGTAATCGATCAACGCAATCACGGTTTGAGCGTAACAGGACGGCGCTGTTTTGTTAATGGCAAAACTGGGTCAGGCGTTTGATGCGAGGGGAAAGCGGCAGGGGACTGCCGCAGTCCAAAAGCTTCGCCCTGCGCAAAACTTTGCTATTTGGGCAGTGGCACCTGGCCCGGGCGGCTCAAATAATATAGGAGATCGCGGACTTCCTGGTCCTTCAATTGATCGAGCAATCCTTCGGGCATCATCGACAATTTGCTCTGGCGCAGGTCACGAATGTCTTTGCGCGGGAGCGTCAGAGTTTCATTGGCGGTGACTACGGTAATTGAGTCGGCGGTTTGTTGTTTCACAACACCCGTAATATTGCGGTCGTCGCTCGTCTCGATGTCCCAGGCGCGATAGTCGTTCGGAATGACGGCGTTGGGGTCGACAATATTTTCGAGAATATAACCAAGGTCGCCGCGGTTCGATCCCGTTAAATCGGGACCGACCTTGCCGCCTTCGCCGAACAGGGTGTGGCATTGCTGACAGGTGCGTTGAAAGACGGCGCGGCCACGGGAAGCATCGCCGGGTTGGGAACCGCCGGCCCAATACACGCGAACGTAGTGATCGATCAATTTTTTCTTGTCGGCATTTGATTCGCGCACTGTCCCCCAAACTTTGTCGAGCTGCGCCAATAGCTCGGGGTTTTTCAAATTGCGAAGTTGGCGAATGAGTTCGGCGGTCAAATCTGTTTTCGGCAAGTCACCGGTACTGACGGCGTTCATCAAATCTTTCGCCCATGCGGCGCGGCCAGCCAATGTGTTCAAGGCATCGCGTTTTTCGTCGGGCGAAAATTGTTTGTAGACGGCGAGAATCTTGTGCGGCGTTGCGGCATCGTCGTAGGCTGCCAGGCCCTTCAATGCCTGAGCGCGCATGGCATCTTTCTGCAACATCGATTGCAAAATTTCCGGCAACGCCGAATCTTTCACCGCCAACAGAGCAGCCAACGCATTGCGTCGTGCTTCGATATTAGCCGATTCATCGGCCAACGTTTTGCGCAGCGCCGCCAGCGCCTTGGCGCTGCCGAACTTGAGGGAGAGTGTTTGGGTTATCATCCGCAAATCGGAGTTAGGCGAATTTTCGTATCGACTCTCCACCTCTGGCCATTGCGAAGGAAGCTGCACAACGACATGCGGTAATCCGGCCTCAAACCCGCGCAACAACGCTATTTGTCGGTTTTCATCGGCGCTATCGATTTTGAGAAGGGCGGCGACAATCACGTCGGTTGCCGACGGTTTGTTGAGCGCGGCAATGCGGCGCGCGGTGAATTCCAAAATTGGATGCATCAACTGCGCATTCACCGCCATATCGAGCGCGCGTTTCGAATCCAGCGCAGCGAGCGGTTCAGCATCGTACCAGGCCATCAACGGCAGATTGTGATCGCCGGCATCCTCAGCATGCGTCAACAAACCTTCCACAACGTCCCAACGATTCGTTGGCTCTAAACGCCGCATGGCCGATGCGAGATAAAGCCGCACGATGGGCGATTTGTCGTTCTTTGCCATGTCGGCCATCTGAGCCAAAACTTCGGTCGAAGGCTTCTTGTTTTCGC
>JAICXV010000513.1 GCA_025934545.1 Verrucomicrobiia bacterium | reverse complement strand
TTTACCGCCAGCGCTACGCAATGTTTTGCATCGGAAACGCAAACCGAAGATGCAGGAACTCGCCACCTTCACGCAACAGCTCGCCAATTTGCTGAAAGCGGGCATGCCTCTGACGGTTGCGCTAAACAGCATGACCTATCTGACGAGCAAAGGCATTTCGTCCGACGTCTCCAAGCAACTGAAGCAGGACGTGATGGAAGGTCGAAGCCTTTCGGATGCGATGGGCAAGCAGCCGCTCATTTTCAACAACCTGTATATCAACATGGTCAAAGCTGGGGAACAGTCCGGTGCGCTGGAAGATGTGTTGCGGCGTATGGCGGATCATTTCACGCGGTTTGCCGAAGTGCAGGCGAAATTCAAATCGGCGCTGATTTATCCATCGTTCGTTTTGCTGGTCGGCGTTGGCATCGGCATTTTCTTCATGACGGTGATGTTGCCGAACTTTTTGAAATTGTTCGACGGCTTCAAAGTCCCGCTGCCGCTGGCGACGCGCATGTTGATCGGTTTCAGCGACATGATGAAACATTGGTGGTGGCTGATCCTCGCGGTCATTGCGACGATCAGCATGTTGTTCTACCGCTTTGCGACGACCGAGCACGGCAAACGCAAGATCGATCAATGGAAGATTTCGCTGCCGGTCTTCGGCAATGTGATGCGTTTAAACATTTTTGGCCAATTCGCGCGGACTCTTGCGACGCTGCTGCAAAACGGTGTGCCGGTATTGACGGCGTTGGAAATTACCGAGCAAATCATTTCCAACCGAATTGTGAAAGAGGCCATCGCGCAAACGCGCAAGGAAGTGACGGACGGTAAAACGATCGCGCAACCGTTGGCGCGCAGTAAAATTTTTCCGCAATTGATGGTCGACCTGGTGAAGATCGGCGAAGAAACGGGCAATGTGCCCGGGTCGCTGTCGAACGTGGCCGACACTTACGAGAACGAATTGAATATCGCGCTGCGGGTCATGACCAACATGATCGAGCCGGTGATCATTGTTTTGATGGCGCTGGGCGTCGGCTTTTTGCTGGTTGCGGTTTTGTCGGCGATGTTTGCGATTACGTCGAATATTTCGATGCACTAATCGGCGGCGCGACGACAGCGGATACAATTTGAATGCAGGTTTGCACCAATAGAACTCGAAAAGCGTTTACGTTGATCGAACTGATGATCGTGGTTGCGATCATGGGTTTGGTGCTGGCCATGGGCATGCCGTCGTTTGTGAAAACGTTGCGTAAGGAAGGCATGAACAAGGCGACCGACGACATCATCGCGGCGTGCATGGCCGCAAGGACCGACGCGATTTTAACCCAAAAAACATCCGACCTGGTGTTTCATCCGGCCGACGGGACGATTTCTGCAACTGGTTTCAAAGGAGCAACGTTGCCGAAGAATGTCGAAATCGAAATTCTCGGTGTGAATTTTGTGCAATACGAACGGGCGGACGAAGCGAAGATTCATTTTTTCCCAAACGGCACGAGCGATGAATTCACGATCGTGATCAAGGATGACCAGTTTCAGACGCGCAAGATTACTTTGGATATCATGACGGCGTTGCCGGACGTGGAGGCGATCCGATGAAGATTCTGATGGGACGAAAGTCGAATGGCGGACGTCGCAAGCCGGTTGCTTTTACATTGGTTGAAGTTGTGATTGCGGTTGGGATTTTTTTCATGGCGATGTTCGCGATCCTGGGCGTGCTCAGCCAATGCATCCGGTCGGTGCGCAGTTTGCAAATGGATTCACCAACAGCCGGCATGGTTGCGGCGATGGCGATGGCCAATCCTAAATGGGAAGAAGGCTCGGACTCCGGCGATTTCGGCGATTTTTATCCCGATTACACCTGGGAAACGCAAACGAACCTTTACGAAGGAATTACGCCGGGCGAGGACGGCAATCAACCGCCGGTGTTTGAATTGGATATCATCATCAAACATAAAGGCGCGGTCGCGTCGGCCTTAAGCGTGCTGCATTACTCACCGGATTCACCGCTCAAAGCCGGGGGAGGACGGAAGCTATGAGAATTCGTCGATCGCGTGTTGCCTTCACCATGCTGGAATTGCTGGTCGCAATTTCATTGTTCACGCTGGTGCTGATTTCGATTTTCCAATGTTGGAAGCTGATCGCCAACGGTTCAAAAATCGGCCTTGAAGCGGCGGCCAGCGCGCAACGAGCGCGCACCGGAATTTTGACGATCCAGGAAGCGCTGCAAACGGCGCAGATGTCGTTGGGCAGTTTGGACTATTATACTTTTGAAGCGGACACGAGTGGGAAGTTTGCCGCGTTGGCATTCACCGCGCGGTTGCCGGACAATTTTCCCGGCTCATCGCTGTTCGGCGATGCGAGCACGCGCCGAGTGACGTTCCACGTCGAACGCGGCGAGGACAACAAAAATAATTTGATCATGACGCAATGGCCGTTGCTCGTCGCGGTGACGAAGGACGCGACGCCTTATCCGATTGTGCTGGCTCGCGATGTCAGCGTGTTCAATATCGAATTCTGGTCGGACAAAGAAAAAGATTGGGTGGTCGATTTTCCAGAGACGAACCAGATCCCGAAGTTAATGCGCGTCGCTTTGGGCGTCGGTTATTCGGCGCATGATTTTAATCGTCCGCAACAATTGGTCTCACGTGTCGTCGCGCCGACCGCATCGCCCCATTGAAAACTTCACTCACATCCCGGGCTGATCGTGGCATCGCGCTGATCATGGTGATGATTATCATCCTGACGTTGTCGGCGATTGTCGGCGGGTTCGCGTATGCGATGAAGGTCGAGATGCGACTGGCGCGAAATTCGGATTACGACAACGACATGCATTGGCTGGGCCGGTCGGGCGTGGAGTTGGCGCGCTTTGTGATTACCCTGCGGCCTTCGGGGCAAAATGTTGATGCACTAAATCAGCTTTGGGCAGGCGGCGTGCAACCCGGCAACGACATGCTCGCGCAAGTTCCGATGCACGACATCGAGCTCGTGCCGGGCAAAATCAATTCCATCACGATCACGGACATGTCGCGCAAGTTCGACATCAACATGGTCGTCAATCCGTCCTATCCGCAAAACATCACCGTGCTGAACAATGCGCTCACGCAAATGGGCATGACCGATTCGTCTTTGCAACAGACCATTATCGATTCGATCCAGGATTGGGTCGGGCCACGCGGCGCGCAGGCGCACCTGGGCGGCGCGAAGGACGAATATTATTTGAGTCAACAGCCGCCCTATTATTGCAAGTGCGGTT
>JAICXV010000106.1 GCA_025934545.1 Verrucomicrobiia bacterium | reverse complement strand
GCTGACCCACCGGTCGAACCCGGGGCGAGGTGTGTCGTCATTGCCCATGTGCCATTTCCCAATCAGCGCGGTTTCGTAACCGGCATCGTGAAGAAGTTTCGGATATGTGATGAGCTTGTGGCTCAGTTCATTGTGGTTAGAGTTGTCGATGATGCCGTGTTTGTGTGGGTATTGCCCGGTCAAAAAACTTCCGCGACTGGGCGCACAAAGAGGGATGCAGACGAAAAAGTTTTTAAAATTCGCGCCTTCGTTCGCAATGCGGTCGATGTTCGGCGTTTTCGCGACGGGATGGCCCATGCAACTGAACGCGTCGTAACGGATATCGTCGACGAGAATGAAGACAATGTTCGGACGCGCCGTAGTGTCCGCCGCGCGAGAGGATGTCGGAACGCAAAAGCACCACGCTGCGATCAAGAGACACAGCAGTCGCGAAGTCAAAGCTTCGAACCGGTCGGTATGTTTTAACATTGTCTTCATTCTTTTGATGGGCCGGCATGGGTCCATGCAGGCGGTATTAGGTGTTTATTCCATTCGTCCCAGGCTGACTGAAGTTTCGTTACGACATCGGGTTTCTCGGCTGAAAGATCCTGTTGTTCGCCAATGTCGTTGGATAAATCGAACAATTGCGTTTTGCCGGACTGAGGATGGGTTAACTTATAATGGCCACCACGAATCGCCCATTGCTTCCCATAACGCCAATACAAAAATTCATGCGGCGCGCCGGTGTTCGTGCCGGTAACAAAAGGTAAGAGGTCCACACCATCGAGGTCTTTCAAAGCGTCCTTACCCGCTCCCGCAGCCAACAACGCCGTCGCATGATAATCGAGTTGAATAACCGGCTTTGTATAAACCTGGCCGGCGGGAATTTTCCCTTTCCATTGCATCATCGCCGGCGTGCGAATGCCACCCTCCCAGACCTGCCCTTTGACACCACGCAACGGATCGTTGCGCGACGTCGTTTGTTTGGTCGGCCCGCCATTATCACTGAACCATATCACGAGCGTATTCTCTTCAAGACCGCTGTCGCGCAATTTATTTAGAACGTCCCCTACCCCGTCATCCAGCGCAGCCAGCATCGCGAGGTACGTTTTGCGTTTGCCGTCCTTCATGTTCGGAAATCGCTTTTTGTAACGCGCAATCGTTTCCAATGGCGAATGCACCGCATTGTAAGGCAGGTAAATGAAAAACGGTTTGTCTTTGTGCCGGTCGATGAACGACACCGCTTCGCGCGTAAACGTGTCGGTCAAATAATCTTTGCCCGAAACATGGTTCGTGCCGCGCACAACCGGATTCGGAATATCACCCGCCCAATCCAGATAGTCGTGCATGCCGCCCAGAAAACCAAAGTATTCATCAAAGCCGCGCCGAGTCGGATTGTACTTAGCCTTCATTCCCAAATGCCACTTCCCGAACATTCCGGTCGCATAACCGGCGGCCTTCAGCTTCTCGGCAATCGTCTTTTCATTCAAAGACAGCCCAATGTCTCCAGTCAGTGCGGGTGGCGGAGGATTTAGCTCGTGACCGAAACGTTCCTGATATTTGCCCGTCATCAAACCAGCGCGAGTCGGACTGCAAACCGGGCAACTGACATACCCATCGGTGAAACGAACGCCGTTTTTGGCAATCGAATCAATGTTCGGTGTTTTGACATCTTTCGCCCCCTGGCAGCCAAGGTCGGCATAACCCAAATCGTCAGCCACAATGATGATGATATTCGGTTTTTTCGCGGCACCACTGGAAAGCGACGCCAGGGTCGCAAGCAAAAATGCGAACAGGAATTGGGGTGCGCGCGTCAGGAAATTCACTCTGGTGAAGACTGCTAATTCGGGACGTGGGTTACAAGAACTGTGTTTGCAGCCTCAAACTAAACGGTGCGCGCGGGCATGTCGCTGAGGTTGATCGGGAATAGCCCAATGGCGAATCGATGATCTGCCTGTTCAACGGCAAAATGCGAATGACATCGTCTTTGATTATGGCAAGAAACTTTTGGCCAGTGCGCACACGTATGGGAGACCTTTTCAAAAATTAAACTGGTCGATGTTGTCCTTATTGAAAATGAACGGCTTACCGAGGAGAATGTTGTCTCCTTTGATCTCAATGGTTCCCAGTGGGCCGGCATTAAAGCTGGTCGCACCCGGTTTTAAATCTCCGTCAACGACCGCTTTGGCGGCGCGGATCGTGAGGTATCCGAGGTCCTCGGTTTTCCACAGAATCACACTATCGGTAACGCCTTCTTTCACATAACGCCGATTTTCCGAAGGAAGGCCAAGGCCGATAACTTTAACTTGTCCGACTTTGCCGGCTTGTTTCACCGCCTCGGCCGCGCCTGGAACAGCGGGCGAGCAGATGGCCATGATGAGTTTGAGATTGGGATTGGCGCTCATCAGCGAAGTCGCTTCGCTTTGCGCTTTGTCTTTCAGGTCGTCGCAGGGACGCAGCGCGACCATTTTCATGTTGGGATATTTTTCGGCGCGACGTTGCTCAATGTATTTCTGCCATTCAATCATGTTCGCAGCCGTCAGGCTGGCGGTAATGATCGCGAATTCGCCCTGGTCATTGCAAAGACGGCCCGCTTCATCCATTAACGTGAAACCAATACCTTGGGGAGTTGCCTGGTTCACAAAAAACTCGCGGGCATCCGGAAGTGCATCGGCGTCGTAAGTGATAACTTTAATGCCTTTGGCTTTGGCTTTGCGCAAAGCTGTGGAAATGCCTTCTTTGTTTTCGCAGGCCGCAGCAATGCCATCCACACCGAGCGTAATCCAATTATCTATAATTTCATTTTGTTTGGCTGGATCTGGATCGGTTGGCCCATCGAACACAAGGTCGACACCGAGTTCCTTGGCGGCTTTGTCTGCGCCGTTTTTGCACGAGATAAAGTAGGCGTTGCCTTTGCTCTTCGGCATCAGAGCGATAGTGACCTTCTTTCCTTTGCTGGAACCGGAAGAAGGAGCACCGGCATCGGACGACTTGTTGCAGCCTGTGACGATGATCGTCGCGGCGATCAGAAGTGCGAAAATATTTTTCATGACGTTTTTACTGCTTGGATCGGTGCCGCAGTTTGCCGACGTGCGCGCAGCCTTGCAAATAGTTTTGGAACGACGGAACTGCACAGCGCGAGAATCAATAGCAAACCTGTCAGCATCCCCGCAACTTCGCGAGGTTGGCGCGCATGAACGAGGCCGTTGCTCAAAATAGCGATCGCCGCCACTCCTAATAAAGTGCCGTGCACCGTGCCGATGCCGCCGAATATGCTCGTTCCACCAAGCACGACCGCGGTGATCGCATAAAGCTCGTAACCGGTGCCGGCGTCCGCTTTGGCCTGGCCAAGACGCGCGGTATATATAATAGCAGCGAGCGCGCTGATGATTCCGGCCAGCACATAGACCATGGCGATACGGCGTTCGACTGGAATTCCCGCGTAACGCGCGCCTTCGGGCGAAAACCCAATCACGCGAAAGGAACGACCGAACGTCGTGCGATGCACCAGCAGCCAAACAAAAATGGCGACCAATATAAAAATCGGCGCTTGCGCTGGCATCCCTAGAAAACGTTCCTGGCCGAGGAAAAGAAATGAGTCCGGAAATTTTGTGAACGTATCGACTCCGTGAGTGATCGCCTCAGCGAGACCACGAAAAAGGGAGTATGTGCCGAGCGTGACAATCAACGGCGGCAAACGAAGCCACGTGATGAGCGTGGCGTTAAGACCACCTGCGACGGCACCGATGCCGAGGGTGCAAATGCCGGCGGCCATTGGCGAGAAATGCGCGTCGCGCCAAAGTTTTCCGAATAGGATCGCGCACAGGCCAAGCAACGAGCCAACGGACAGATCAATGCCGCCGGTCAAAATAATTGGCGTCATCACCAACGCGAGTAGACCGATCTCGACGGAGTGCCGAACGATGTCGAAGGTATTGTCCAGCGAACCAAAGTGGGCGCCGACGGAATTGAAGTAGAACCATTCGGTAATCACCACCGCCAAAAGGACAGTTTCGTGCTTCGCGATGTTGGAGCGCAGAAAATTCTTCATGCGCTCCCTCGTTTCGTTCGAATCCCATCCGCCACGACCGCCAACAAAATGATCATGCCTTGGATCGCTTTTTCCCAGTACGACTCAATGTGCAAATGCGTCAGTGCCGGACTAATGCACGCGAGCAACAAAATACCAGCGAACGCGCCCCACAGATTTCCGCGACCGCCGGAAATTGCAACACCGCCAACCACAACTGCCGCGATCGTTTTGAGTTCGATGCCGGTGCCGGATTTGGGATCTACCTGCGGCGATTGGACAACGTTCATCATCGCCGCGAGACCGACGAGTGCGCCCATAAATGCAAAGGTGAGAAACGTCACGCGTTGTGGCGGGATGCCGGCCAGACGCGCGGCTTCGGCATCAGAACCGACGGCGTAGACAAATCGCCCCGCCGCCATGCGGTTCATGCAAACCGCGAGCACGAGAAGCAACGTGATGGCAATAGCGATGACGGTCCATTGACCTGCCGACTGCGACAAACCAAACCACTGTACGTTGTCGGGAAGGTTGACGAATTCACCTTGCCGTTGCCACCGAAGCGCTTCGCGCCACGTAACCATCGTGGCGAGCGTAACGACAATTGATGGCAAACCGAGACCCGCAATTAACACGCCGTTTATTGAGCCAAGAATTGCGCCGATACAAATCGACGCGGGCAGAACTATGACGAGCGGCAATTTCATCGAAGCAAGCAACCCGGCGCAGACGCTGCAGATGGCGAATTGCGAGGCGACCGAAATGTCGATTTGACGGCAGATAATGACCAGCGCCATGCCGCACGCCACGATGAGCGTGGGCGCTTCGCGCGTCGCCAGTGAGAGCAGCGGTTGCGGCTGATAGAACGCGGGAGCGACTATCGCCAGCGCAATCAGCAACGCCAGCAACGCAAGAGCAACTGAGATTTCGCGGAAATATTTCACAGCGCAGTTGCGGGTCGGGTTTGACCAAGGGCGGCGGCCATCACCGTGCCGGCATCCGCGGTTTTGCCATCGAGGATAGAAGTGATAGTGCCGGCGCGCATGATGCCGATGCGGTCGCTCATTCCTAAAATTTCCGGCAGGTCCGATGAAATCATGATCACGGCCAGACCTTGCGCGGCAAGGTTGCGGATGAGTTTGTGGATTTCGGATTTGGCGCCAACGTCCACTCCCTGCGTCGGTTCATCCAAAATCAAAACTTTTGGTCCCGACGCGAGCCAACGCGCGAGCGCGACTTTTTGTTGGTTGCCGCCGGACAGCGTGTTCACGTGCGATTCGTCCGAAAATGTTTTGATGGCGAGATCGCGAATGTATTTCTGCGCGAGTTCCCTCTCAGCACCGGACCGCAGCCATGTTCCTGGAAAGATTCGCCGATGAATGCTCATCGTGGTGTTGGCCGCGACGGACATTTCGAGAATGACACCGTGGCGTCGACGATCTTCGGGAACGTAGCCGATGCCGTCGTCAATGGCGCTTTGCGGCGACTGAATCGTAATTGTTTTTCCGTTCAACTGAATCGTGCCGCTATCGGCCGGAGTGATGCCGAAAAGAATGCGAGCCAATTCGGTCCGTCCGGCTCCAACCAGTCCGGCGAGGCCGAACACTTCCCCTGCCCTCACCTCAAAGCTCACATCATGAACTTGCGATTGAGCGCAACCGATCTTCGACAGCGCCAGCACAACCGCGCCGGGAACGGATTGCGACGGCGGATAAATCGCCGCCACTTCGCGTCCGACCATGAGACGGATCAATTTCGCTTTATCAATTTCGCTGACCGGATGTGTGCCGACGCTTTCGCCGTCGCGCAACACGGTGACACGGTCGGCGACGGCGAAAATTTCTTCAAGCCGATGCGAGATGTAGATGATGCCGACACCATCTTTGCGCAGTTGCCGAATGACGCCAAACAACAGCTCCACTTCCTTTTGCGTCAGCGACGCCGTCGGCTCATCCATGATGAGGATGCGCGCACCCTTTCCGAGCGAGCGCGCGATTTCGACGAGTTGCTGCTGCGGCATCGAAAGTTCACGCACTTCAGTGCCGGGATCGATGTCAGCCCCGACGCGTTTCAACAACTCGCGCGCTTGAGCGCGACGTTGGGACCAATCAATCCCGCGCAACGCGGATGGCGGTTCAAGGCCGAGTGCGATGTTTTCAGCGGCGGACAGGTCCGGGAACAACGCCGGTTGTTGATAGATCGCGGCGACGCCGAGTTTGTGGGCCGATGCAGGCGTGAGCTTCTCGACTGTTTTGCCGTTGATCTCGATGGTGCCGGTATTCGATTGATGGGCTCCGGTGATGACTTTAATGAGCGTCGATTTGCCCGCGCCATTCTCGCCGAGCAAAGCGTGAACCTCGCCGGCGTTGAGCGAAAATGAAACGCCTTTAAGCGCTCGAACCGCATCGAACGATTTCGTGATAGAGTTGAGTTGAAGGAGAGGCGCGCTCACGATTTGCTAAGCGCGTTTGCTCAAGACGTTTTTCTCATACGCCTTCACTTCACTCATGAAACCGGCGCCGGTCGGCATGTCCGCTTGCGTGCAGTAATAATCGTAGACCGCGCCGAACGGCAGAATCTTGCATTGCTCCAGCAACGCCATGCGGCTGGTGTAGTCCCCTGCTTTTTCAAACGCGCGCAGTTTGGCCGTCGGTTCGATGAGCGCGATGAGCAAGGCTTTGATCATGCAACGCGTGCCGATGATCCAGGCAGCGACGCGATTGATGCTGGCATCGAAATAATCGAGCCCGATGTGAACACGGTCCAGATAGTTGCCGCGCACCAACTCCTGGCCGATGGCAACAAGCGCATCATCGAGAATCACAACGTGGTCGCTGTCCCACCGTACGCCGCGGCTGACGTGCAGAAGGATTTCATCGAGCGACGTCAGGACCGATGAAATTTTGTCGGCGATTCCTTCGGTCGGGTGATAATGGCCAGCATCCAGGCAGAGCAGCTTCTGTTTGCGCACTGCGTAACCAAGATAAAATTCGTGCGACCCGACGACGTAGCTTTCTGATCCGATCCCGAACAGTTTTGGCTCAACGGCATCGAGGTTGTGTTTCGGATTCGTCGGCTTCGCAAAAATCGCGTCGAGCGATTCGGCTAAACGTTCGCGCGGCGCTTTGCGGTCAACGGGCGTGTCTTTGTATCCATCCGGTATCCATACATTTGTTACACACGGCGTGC
>JAICXV010000473.1 GCA_025934545.1 Verrucomicrobiia bacterium | reverse complement strand
GGGTCGATGCATCGATCGATAATTGGAAACTGACCGCGTTGTTGGAGAAGATTGCGAATGACACCGGCTGGCAGGTTTACGTCGAACCCGGAACGAGCGCGGCAATTTCGGCGAAATTCAAGAACTTAACGAGCGATGAGGCGTTGCGCCGATTGCTCGGCAACATCAGTTATTCACGACGAGAAACCAATGGCACGTCAGTGCTTTTCGTTTATCGAACGGATGCGCATGCGGCGACGCAGTTGGTAAAAACGGAAAAACCAAACGGCACCAGGAAAAATTATCGGATCCCTAACGAGTTGCTTATCCAACTCAAACGCAACTCCAAACTTTCCATTGAAGAGCTCGCTGCAAAACTCCACGCCAAAATTCTGGGCCGGGACGATCGGTTGAAAATCTACCGGCTTTCTTTTGACGACGAAGCATCCGCCAACGCCGCGCGGCAAATGATGGCGTCGATTGGTGACGTGGGTGCGATCGATTCCAATTATTCAGTGGATCGCCCATCGCCGAACGACATGACCCTGACTTCGAGCGGGTTTTCGCTGAACCCCAAAGTTATGCCGGAAGGGAAGGGTTTTATTGGTTTGGTAGATACGGGCGTTCAGAGCCAACCCAATCTGGGAGCGTTCTTGCTGCCCGGCGAAAATGTCGCGGGCGGCGCCGATTTGCCGTCAGACACTCCATCGCACGGCACAGGAATGTTTGAGACGATGCTCGATTGGATGAAAGATCATCCAGGCAAAGTGATGAACTTCGATGTCTACGGCCCAAGTGAGTCGACGACCACATTTGAAGTGGCACAGGGGATTATCGACGCCGTAAACGCGGGCGCAAATCCGATCAATTTGAGTTTGGGCGGAACCGGCGAAAGCGATTTTCTGCATCAGATCATCGCGGATGGTTTTTCGAAGGGTATCGTGTTTGTTGCGGCAGCAGGGAACCAACCGGGCCAGCAAAACACTTATCCAGCGGCGTGGCCTCAGGTCATTGCGGTGACGGCCGGCAGTCCGCAGGGGAAAATTGATTCGTATGCTAATTCCGGCCCGTTCGTCGACCTAATTGCACCCGGGATATCCTACATTACTGTGAACGGCCAAACGTGGATGATTGAAGGCACCTCCGTTTCAACGGCCGTGACCAGTGGACAGATTACGGAGTTGATGAACCAGTATCACATTAGCGCGAGGCAGGCCGCCGATAGATTGCTGGCTTCTCCTCCGCCAGGGTTCACACGGTTGCACAGATAACATTTTCGGGCTGGCTGCTGCCGATATTGTGGTTTGCACTTTGGCCTATTCTGACTAACTTGCTCGCGTGTTCTGGACTCCCGGAAAAAGCTATTTTTTGCTCGCCGTTATCGCTTACGGCCTGAGCATGGTTTATTCGGTGTTCCTGTGGCGCAAAGGGTTGCGTCGGGACGACCGGATTAACTACGGGATATTGCTGGTGGGTTTGGGACTGCACACTTACTCGATGGTTCTCCGCGGATTCAGTCTGCAACATTGTCCGGTGAACAATATTTACGAGGCGATCTCGTTTGTGATTTGGACGATTGTCGCGGTTTACGCAGTCGTCGGATTGATGCCGAGGTTGCGGTTTCTTGGAGTGTTCGCCTCTCCCATTGTTTTTGTCATGGGCGTGTTTGCGATGATGCGGGGGCTGGATCCCGTCTATAAAGACAAACCGATTTTCCAAAGTGACTTGTCGAGCGTGCACGGCGCGTTGAGTTTGCTTTCCTACGGCGCGTTCGGCTTGGCGTGTGTGGCGGGTTTAATGTACCTTACGCAAGAACACGATTTGAAGTTCAATAAATTCCGGGCGGTCCTTTCGTTGATGCCGGCGATTGATCGTTTGGAAAAGATCATGAACGGGTTGCTGATTGCCGGTTTTATTTTGTTCACATGCGGTTTTGCGATCAGTCTGGTTTTGCTGAATCAACAATTTCACACGTGGTTCACCCTCGACATCAAATTGATTTGGTCGCTCGTGGTCTGGGTAATTTATTTCTCGTTGCTGGTGATGCGAGGGCGTTTTGCTCAACCGGGGCGGCGCTTTGCCTGGGGCGCGGTTGCCAGTTTTATTTTTATTTCGCTGACGTTTTGGGGAATCAACCCGCTATCAGCAGCGCATAACTTTTAGCCGTGTCCATCATCGTTATCGGATTAAGTCACCGTTCCTCGCCCGTCGCCGTGCGGGAGCGGTTTGCTTTTCCTGATGCGACCGTGCCCGCGGTTTTGCAGAAGATTCGCGGGGACGGCATTGCCAGTGAGGCGGTCATTCTTTCAACGTGCAATCGCGTTGAGATTTATGCGGTGACGCAGTTAACGCAGATGGATGCGATTTGCGCGTTAAAGAAATTTCTGGTCGATCATCATAAGTATGACGGGGCGCTGACGACGGAAATCTACGCGCACGGCCAGCCGCAAAGCATTGAGCACTTATTCAAGGTGGCGTGTGGTCTGGACTCGATGGTGTTGGGCGAAACGGAAATTCTAGGCCAACTCAAGAAGGCCTATCAAATGGCGCTCGAAGCGAAGGCCACGGGAGCGCGGTTGAACAAAGCGTTTCAAAAGGCGTTCAACGTGGCGAAACACGTTCGCACCGATACGAATATTCAGCGCGGCAGTATTTCTGTCGGGTCTGTCGCGGTCGAACTCGCGGAGAAAATTTTCAGTTCGTTAAGTGAGCGCCACGTCATGATCATTGGTGCGGGTGATACGGGAGAAAAAACGGCGCGCGCGCTCCTGAGTCGTGGCGCGAAAAGTATCATTGTTTCGAACCGGTCGTATGATCGCGCGGTGACGTTGGCGCAGGAATTCAACGGGCGCGCTGTTCAATTTGACGATTGGGCCAATGAATTTTCGAACGTCGACATCATCATCAGCAGCACGGCGGCGCCGCATTGCATTTTGAACCGCGCGAAGTTGGAACCGTTGATGAAGCTGCGCAAAAACCGATCGCTGTTGCTCATCGACATCGCTGTTCCGCGTGACATCGATCCGGATGTGAATTTCGTGGAAAATGTTTTTCTCTATAACATCGACGACTTGCAAGCGATTGCCGACGGATATTTAAAGCAGCGTCAGGAAGAAATTACCCGCTGCGAAGCGATCATCCGCGAAAAAGCGGCATCGCTCATTCCGACGACAATTCCGCAAACGCGCGAGATATCGGCAGGGGTTTTAGCGCCGATACCTTTGCTGAATAGAAACAACGGTTGATGCCGGAAAAACCGATCATCATCGCGACCAGAGGCAGCGCGCTTGCGCTGGCGCAGGCGCATCAGGTGCTGGCGGATTGCCGGACAAAGTTTCCGCGGCTGAATTTCGAAATCAAAATCATCAAGACAACGGGCGATAAATTGCAAACGGCCTCGTTATCGCGCATTGATGCCAGCGTGCCCCGCGGTTTGTTCACGAAGGAACTTGAGGTTGCATTGATTAAAGGGCGCGCTGATTTG
>JAICXV010000672.1 GCA_025934545.1 Verrucomicrobiia bacterium | reverse complement strand
TTCGCCACTATGCTCGCACTCCACCACAAGAAACATGTCTATTGCGAAAAGCCGCTGACCTATAACATTTGGGAAGCTCGCAAAATTCGGGAAGCTGCCCGCAAAGTGAAGGTCGCCACGCAAATGGGAATCCAGATCCATTCGCATGATAACTACCGTCGGGTGGTGGAACTCATTCAAAGCGGCGCCATCGGCCCGGTCAGCGAAGCGCACGTTTGGGTCTCGCGCGCCTGGGGACGGCAAAGCAAGGAAGAGGCGGACCGCAACGAGCGTGATGGCATCTGGACATTTGAGCGACCGAAAGAGGCGGAGCCCATTCCGCCCGAACTGGACTGGGAACTTTGGCTCGGGCCAGCTCCATATCGTCCATTCAACCACGTTTATTTCCCGGGACCGCTTTGGTATCGCTGGTGGGATTTCGGCAATGGCACCATGAGCGACCTCGGCAGTCACTGGAATGATTTGCCATTCTGGGCGCTAAAACTGCAAGCGCCGCTGACGATTGAAGCCCATGGTCCGCCGCCGCATCCGGAAATCGCGCCGGCATCTATGCATGCGACGTATGAATACGGCGCGCGCGAAGATATGCCGCCGGTCAAGCTCACATGGTATCAAGGCGAAGACAAACCGGAGATTTTTAAAAACAAAGGCATCCCCCAATGGGAATCAGGCTGCTTATTCATCGGCAGCAAAGGGATGCTGTTGGCGAGCTATGGCGCGCATTTGTTGTTGCCGGAAAAATCCTTTCAGGGATTTCAAGCGCCGCCGCAAACCATTCCGCACTCGCCCGGTCATCACGAAGAATGGATCGCGTGTTGCAAGAGCGGCCAAAGTTGCAGCGCCAATTTCGAATACGCCGGCCTGTTGACCGAAGCGAACCACTTGGGAAACGTCGCCTATCGCACGGGAAAAAAGATCGAATGGGACACAAAGAGAATGCGCGTGACGAACACCAAAGACGCCGACCATTTCATCCGTCGCGACTATCGCAAAGGATGGAAACTTTGATTTCGTAACGGCGGAATTAGCCAATTCTCCTCGAAACGCGTTCCAACCAGTACCTGCTGAACCTAATTTTTTCGATTTCAATTTAATTGACTCCTTTGGCTCGACTGTTAGAGTTCGCCCGTTCCCTATAACAATTTGTGGCGACTCGACCAATCGCGCCCCGCAATTGCAACTGGCTGCGGTCTTCACAATAGCCAACGAAACGACTGTATAAATTGACTATGAAAGACCGCATCACGAAAAACCCGGTGTGCGAATTCGCCACGCTCGTCGCTGCCGTTTGCGCAATTACACAACTCACCTCGACTGCGATTGCCCGTCCGATTGGCGTCGACGTCTCGTCGTATCAGGGCACGCCAAACTGGGGCAGCGCTGCCAGTTGCGGCGTAGTTTTCGCCTTCGCAAAAGCGACTGAAGGCGTGAGCATCAACGACGGCGACTTCAGTTACAACATGAACAACGGCAAAGCCGCCGGTGTTTATATGGGCGCGTATCATTTCGCGCATCCGAATCTTAACAGTCCGGGCTCTGAAGACAGCCATTTCTGGGGCGTCGCCGGCGGCTACATCAAAAACGACGGCAAAAGCATCATGCCAGTGCTCGACTTCGAAGTATTCAGCGGCGTCGTCGGAGCGAGCAGCTATTCGGCTTGGGCCAACGCCTGGTGCGACGACGTTTCCAACGACGCCCAGAACAACGGCGTGAATGTTCGCCCGATTCTTTACACGAGCGCATGCAATGGCTGCGACTTCAACTCCACTGTTTCACAATGGATATCGTGGATCGCCGATTACAACGGCCAAAGCGCGCAAACCGGCACGCCGTGGAGCACTTGCTCTAGTTGCAATGTGTGGGGCGGCGACAACTGGGACCTTTGGCAATATACCGATGCGGCATCGACTTGCGGTATTTCCGGCGGCGCGGACGGTGATGTTTTCAACGGCTCCACCGCTGATCTCCAGGCCACCATCCTGATCGCGAACGCACCCGCCCAGCCGAACTACGCTTCATGCGTCGGCCCGATCTCTATGAATGCTAACGGCACGTTGGAAATCTTCGGCGTCGGTGCGAACACCGATATTTGGCACAAATGGCAGACGAGTCCGAACTCAGGCTGGAGCAGTTGGACGGATTTGAATAATCCGCGCAGCATCGCCGGCCCCGCGGTCAGCCGCGATTTGAATGGCACGTTGCAAGTCTTTGTCGCCACTCAAGGCGGCAACATCTGGCATAATTACCAATTTGTCGGCGGCGGTTGGAACGGCTGGGTCAGCCAAGGCGGAACGGGCATTACAAATCTCGTCGCGGTCACGAACCT
>JAICXV010000395.1 GCA_025934545.1 Verrucomicrobiia bacterium | reverse complement strand
GGTGCCTTTTCCAAGCTCCGATTGAACTCGGACTGCGCCGCCGTACATTTCCGTGTTGTGTTTGACAATGGCAAGGCCGAGGCCGGTACCTTTGGTGCGGGTCGTAAAATAGGCCTGGAAGATTTTATCAATTTTATCCGGCGGAATACCGGGACCGTTGTCCGCGATGGTGATCAAGATGGCGTCATTTTCATCGTAACGAATCGTCACATCGATTCGGCCATGGCCATCCATCGCTTCGCGCGCGTTTTGCAGGATGTTGACGAGGACGCCGGAAAGATGACGTTTCTGCATGAGCAAGGCGGGAAGGTTCGGCGCGTAATCGCGGCGGACGAGCACGTCGTATTTCGCGCCTTTCGGGAACACTTCGAGGATGGCCATGTCGAGTTCATGATCCACTTCGAGTTTTTCGACGACACCTTCGGCCAACTGCGCGTAGCCCATCAATTCGGTGATAATCTGGTCGGCGCGATGGACCTCTTCGCGAATGATTTCGATTTGCTCATCAACAGCAGTTTTGCCGTCGTCAACCGCGCGCTGCAAACAGAAGGCAGCGTTAGTGATGATGCCGAGCGGGTTTTTGATTTGATGCGCGATTTCCGCGGCCAAGCGCCCGGCGGTGTGCAATCGTTCCTGGCGCACGGCGAATTCGGTCGCTTCGGCTTCGGCCTTTTTCTGTTTTTCGAACAAGGCCTGGATGCCGTAACAGCAAATAGCCCAGGTCAGGAGCACGATGAAACGTTCGCGGGGATCTTCCGGGTCTTTGCGCGTCTCATAGGCTTCAATGGACTCCGTCAGCGCTGCTTTTCTTTCGTCGGGCGTGGCATTAGCGATTGCCTTGGCGATAGCTTCGCGAGAAGCGAGGCGATGCAACAGTTGTTTGCGGGCCTGGCCAGTCTCCTTTTTTGAAGCGTTCAGCGTCTGTTTGTCGGAGTTTTCGACAACCTTCCAGGTCACGCCATCCGAAATACGGGTTTTCTTGTCCGCCATGCCGCCGAGTAGATAGCAACAACACAAGAGCGCGTTGAGCGCGAGCTGCGGAAACGCGACTGGAATTGACATTGCATTGCGCAAAATCAATACCGGGAACGCCCAATAAACGATCGTGTCGTAACCTCCTGTCAAAAATGTAAGCGCAACGATCAAGGCGCAATCGAGCACGCCCAGCGCGAAGACAGTCCACTGAACGACTTTCAGCGAACCGGGCCGACCAAGGACATAAAACGCCGCCATCGCCGCATTGACGATGATATACATCCCGAAAAACAGACGAATCCACATCAGGGCGGTTTGTCGGGCGCTTTCGCTCCAAAAGGCACTGTCTGGAACGTCGGGCGAGGATGGATTTTGCAAGAACCATACGAACAAGATCACCACCAGCAGCCCTTTGATGGGCATGACGATGTCTTTCTCAACGGCAATGATGCGGGCGGCGCGTTGGTTGGGCTCGACCGTTGGCGCGGCGAGCAATCGCGTCAGCTTTTGAAATATTTGCCCGCCGGGGACGTTCATGCCGTTTTGCCTAACAGACTCAAAGCGTGTTTTGAAATTTCTTCAACGTTCCACAAGCGGCCCATGCCTTCGTAGCCGCAACTGAGCATGCCTTTGTCGGGACCGATAAAATTGACCCCGCGGTTTTTAAGTTTCGCGACGTTTTCCTGAGTTGCCGGATGCGTCCACATTTTGCCGTTCATGGCCGGCGCAATGAGCATTTTTGCTTCGGGATTAAGCGCGAGCGCGATACAGGTCAACGCGTCATCGGCGAGGCCGTGGGCGAGTTTGGCAATTGTCTGCGCCGTGGCTGGCGCAACGATCATCAAGTGGGCTTCGTCCGCCAAACGTATATGCGTTGGTTTCCAACCTTCTTCTTCGTCGTAGAGGTCGGTCACGACGGGATTCCGCGACAGGGTTTTGAAGGGCAACGGGGCGATGAATTTTTGCGCATCGGCGGTCATGACGACGCGCACGTTGCAACCTGCTTTAGTCAAAAGAGAGGTGAGATCGGCGGCCTTATGGGCCGCAATTGACCCGGTAACTCCAAGCACAACCTGGGATGGCACACTCATTGCAACTCTATCCTACCCCTAGCCAATGCCGCCAAACAAGTCGTTTAACGGTTGGGTTCTCAAAGTTTTTGTTCGGTTTCCGAATCCGGCGGGTTTTTATTAACAAAGAGATGAACGAGACCAACCAGCTGCTCACTGAATACCGCGAAAAAGGGTCCGAGGCGGCCTTCGGGGAACTGGTCTCGCGATATATCGGATTGGTTTATTCGTCAGCGTTGCGGTTGGCCGGGGGCGATGTGCATCTGGCCGAGGACATTTCGCAAAACGTTTTTATCGACCTCGCCCGCAACGCTCCCAAATTGTCGCGCGAAAGCACACTGGGCGGCTGGCTCCATCGCGACACTTGTTTTGTCGCCAGCAAAATCCTGCGGACGGAACGACGCCGCGCCGCTCGCGAACGTGAGGCTGCGCTTATGAACTTAACCCCCGATCATTCCGAAGGGAACCTGCGCGCGATTGCACCTGTGCTTGACGACGCGATCAACAATCTCGATTCGGAGGATCGATCGGTGATTTTGCTGCGTTTCTTCGAACAACACGACTTTCGGTCTATCGGCGCGGCCATCGGCAGTAATGAAGACGCCGCGCGGATGCGGGTGAATCGCGCATTGCAAAAACTCCAGCTCATGCTCAAACGCCAGGGGGTCGCAATGAGCGCGGCCGCTCTTGGGACAGCATTAACAGTCGATGCCGTCAGTGCGGCTCCCGTCGGTCTGGGTGTGAAAATCGCGAGCGCCGCGCTCGTGACCGGCGTGAAAACCGGCGCGGCAACAACGGCAATTAAAATTATGGCAATCACTAAAACCCAATCGGCGATTGCAGGCGCAGTTGTCGCCATCGCAATCGCCACCCCTCTATTTCTGGTTCACGATGCGGAAATTAAATCGCGCGCTGCACAGGAAATTGCGGCGGCACACATACAAGCAGCTACTATGGCGGACGATAATGCCGCCCTTTCTAACTCGCTGGCGGCGACACAAGCAGCTCTCGATAAACGAGGGCAAGAACTTGCGCGATTACGGAGCACTGCCCAGGCCGCAAATAAAAAGGCGAAACCAGCGTCTAATAAACGCGCTGCTGCATCAACGCCCACGCCAGCGACCCCGGATCCGGACAAGCCACAGGAGCCGTACTGGGCTCCGCATGGTCGCGATAGCCGCAACCTTGTTACAATGTTGATCCTCTATGCGAACGAGCATCACGGGCAGTTACCGCAAAATGTCGAAGATCTTGGCGCGTACTCCAAAGGCTACGAACTCACGGGCACGAACCAATTTGAAATCGTCTACCAAGGTTCGCTCGATGCGATCAAAGACCGCGATGAGACGATCATTGTGCGTGAAACGCAGGCGCTGCGAGCACCGGATGGCAAGTGGGCCAAGGTTTATGGGTTCGCCAACGGCACTGCCCAGTTACACGAAGAGATCAACGGCGATTTTTCCGCCTACGAAAAAGAGCACGGCCTCGCCGCAAGATAGAGGAATATAGAATTCTGCTTTGTGTCTTGCGAGCTTGGTGGTTAAATAACCCTCCATGTCCGCACAGCCGACAGAGTCCGCAGGCGCAAAGTTTCGCGCCGCCCTGCTCAAGGAAAAACCGCTGCAAATCGTCGGCACGATCAACGCCTATACTGCGATGCTCGCAGAGCGGTCTGGATTCCACGCGATATATTTAAGCGGCGCAGGCGTGGCGAATGCGTCTTACGGATTGCCGGACCTCGGTGTCACATCGCTCAACGACGTTCTCGAAGACGTCCGCCGAATTACGGCCGCGTGTTCACTACCGTTGCTGGTCGACATCGACACCGGTTGGGGCAGCGCTTTTGG
>JAICXV010000435.1 GCA_025934545.1 Verrucomicrobiia bacterium | reverse complement strand
TTCAAAGCCGCTGCGCAGTTGGAGCAAGCCGAAGTTTGGAGCAACCGATCCCAGCAAATAGCCAATCACTTTACCGTTCGCTTCCGCGATCAGCCCCCAATCCCCTTCGTGATCGAGATAAACTTTAGTGAAGAGGTCCGCGAACAGATCCCCGTCCTTAAACAACGCGTCGACAGGTTTGCCTAAATAACCGGTTTCACAGCAGAGTCGGCGAATCGCGTCTTTATCAGAAGGCGTATAGTTGCGGATGCGAATGTTTTCCCGCGGCAGTCGAACGATCGGAAAATTCTTCGCCCGTGGCGGCGCGATGGCTTCCGGAATCGGCAGTATCTCGGCGGCGCTCAACGCGTTGGTATTTGCTATCATCTAAACCTTTCTCGATGCCGCGTCGCCCTGCGGGGGGCATGCAGCAGACAAATATAAACGTCGGTTTGCTTTCTTCAAACGACGGACCTCTTCTTTGGCCGAAAAACTATGAGTCCGCAAAAATTGTTGACAAGGTTATTGGCATGCAACGCCGAGCGCGCCGTCTCGACCGCGATTCACTAAAACGCAACTCTGACTCGCGAAAAACGCATCTCTGGTTGTACATTTTTCATGTCCTGAATGGCAGGTGACAGCCGTATAGTTGAATCCCTTATAGATAAAGCAGTAGTCGGCGGAGGACAGTTTGCGACAGACCAACACAGCGCCGGGTCGTAAATTTGATTGCAAACCAAGGAGGCAGTTATGTGGTGGTATTCAAGTGGATGGTGGTTGTGGTGGATGCTCTTCCTCATAGTATTTTTCTTGATGCCTCTCGGATATGGCTGGGGCTATCGTGGCTGGGGGCCGTGGTATCGACGGCGTTCGACCAATCGACTCGTCGAAGGAAGTACAGATCCGTTCGACAGCGGAGTTGACGAAGGCTGGGGATGGGTCGGTTCGTTCCTGTGGGTAATATTGTTGATCGCGCTCGTTTGGTTCGTGGCCGCAACGTTGTGGCGACCAGTTTAACGCGACGAAACGGCGACAGGCGCTAAGCCGCTTGCTCACGCACAAGGCTCTGTTAACCTGTCGCCCATGTTCAAACCGGGCGATTTATTCGACCTCACGCAAACGCAGCATCGCGCGCTTTTCGACGGCTGCGAATTTGCGTGGCAGGCCCTTTTGAAAATTGAGGGCTATATAAAGTCGACCATTCGACCCGCCTTGCACAATCGGTGTGAAGGACGTGCTTACATTGGTGACAACGTATTTATCGGGAACGGAACGGTCGTCGAAGATGGCGCGATGATCAAAGGCCCGGCGATCATCGGCGAAAATTGCCAGATCCGTCACAACGCCTACATCCGCGATAACGTTATTATTGGAGACAATTGCAACGTCGGAAATTCGTCCGAGTTGAAAAATTGTGTTTTGTTCAATCACGCGCAGGTGCCGCATTTCAATTACGTGGGCGACTCTATCGTTGGCTACAAAGCACATCTCGGCGCTGGTGTGAAGATTTCCAATTTTAAATTGTTTCCCGGTAACATTTTCATCGACGTCGATGGCAAACCGTTCGATACCGGTTTGCGCAAATTCGGCGCGTTGCTCGGGGATGAATCTGAAGTCGGCTGCAACGCGGTCCTCAGTCCCGGCAGCGTTCTTGGCCGTCGCTCAGTTATTTATGCGAACGTGCTATGGCGGGGTATTCTGCCTGAAGACATGATCGTAAAAAACAAATCCGTCCAGGAAGTGGTTCAACGCCGGCTTCGGTCTTCTTAATCCTCCATGATCGGCTTTGTTGATCCAGAACCCGCCGGGTCCGGCAGCAAGTTGTTGGCTGATGTCGAAAAAATATTTTCGCCAGATGGCATCTTGTCGAAGTCGCGCAACTTCGAATACCGGCCGCAACAACAGGACATGGCCGTCGCGACTGCGCGCGCGCTCGAACGTAAAGAAAATCTGATTGTTGAAGCGGGAACGGGAGTGGGAAAAAGCCTCGCCTATTTGATTCCGGCGATTCTGTTCGCCGTTGCCAATAAGAAGAAGGCGGTAATCTCCACGCACACGATCAATCTTCAGGAACAGCTCATCGAAAAAGACCTGCCGATGCTGGAGAAAATTCTGCCGGTGCCATTCAAATTCATCATGGTCAAAGGGCGGCATAACTACCTTTGCACGCGCCGACTGCAACGCGCGATGCAACAGGCCCACTCACTTTTCACATCGCCGGAGCAGGGGGAGTTGGAACGCATCTATGAATGGTCGAAGAAAACGACCGACGGTAGTCTGTCTGATTTCGAAATTGAACCGGATCCGAAAGTGTGGTCGCACGTCTGTTCCGAGCGCGGCATTTGCACGCCGAAGAAATGCGGCCACGAATCGGACCTAGGCAAGGCCGGCCGCGCTTGTTTCTTTCAACGGGTGCGCAGCCAGATTTTGACCGCCGACGTTCTCGTCCTCAACCACACCTTGTTTTTCATGTATCTGGGCGGGATCGAAGAGGAAGCGGAAGGCGGCGTTCTTTTCAAAAACGATTTCGTCATTTTTGACGAGGCGCATACCGTCGAGAAAGTCGCTTCCAAACACATTGGCATCAGCGTGTCGGATGCGCAGTTGCGCTATAACATTCATCGGCTCTGGAATCCGCAAACGCAGAAAGGCCTGCTCAAATCGATTAATCGCGGGCCCGTCCACCTCGCCGGGGACGTGCTCAACTACAGTGAGAAATTTTTTGCGGCTGTGGAAAGTGCCTGCGATGGCATCGCCGGCGACAGCACAAAGAAACGCGGCCAACGATCACCCAAATGGTCTGAGCTGCGCGTTCGGCGCTCAGATTTTGTTCAGGATAATATCACGCTGCCGTTGCAGCAGTTGCGCGAGAGCATTAGTGAATTGATCAAATCCAGTGACGACAAGGAAAGTGGCGATGAGCTTCAGGAATGTAATCGGCGCCTCGCCGAACTTCGTGAGGGCATCGCCCATTTTTTGCGGCACGATACCAAAGACCACGTTTATTGGGTGGAACGGACCGGGCGCGCTCAAAAGACTTTGGCGGTAAACGCCGCGCCCATCAACGTTGCTGAATTCCTTCGCCAACGATTATTCGGCGCCGACACGTCCGTCATCATGACGAGCGCGACGCTCGCGGTTTCGCAAAAGCAGGAGGCCGCCTCCGCCGGCCTTGATTATTTCGCGCGCCAAGTGGGTGGCGAGGAGTCCACCTTGTTGCAGGTCGGCTCGCCCTTCGATTACGAACAGCAGATGAAAATCTTCGTCGCCGGCAAAATGCCCGACCCGCGCGATCCAAATTACGCGCCGCAACTCATTCATTGGATCGAGCATTTCGTCCACAAAACCCACGGGAAAGCGTTCGTCCTGTTCACAAATTTTAAACTGATGCTGCAAGTCGCGGAAGAAATGGAGCAATTTTTTCGGTCGATGGGGCTGGAATGTTTTGTTCAGGGCAAAGGCGTCCCACGTTCGCTCATGCTCGAAAAGTTCAAGCGCGACGTCGATTCCGTTTTGTTCGGCGCGGACAGTTTTTGGCAAGGTGTAGACGTGCCCGGTGAAGCGCTTTCCAATGTTATTATCACGCGACTGCCTTTTGCCGTGCCGGATCATCCATTGATTGAAGCGCGCATCGAAGCCATCGAAGCCCGCGGCGGAAATTCATTTACGGAATTTTCATTGCCCGAAGCCATCCTGAAATTTCGGCAGGG
>JAICXV010000765.1 GCA_025934545.1 Verrucomicrobiia bacterium | reverse complement strand
TTTCTCCGCCGGGCAATTGGCATCGACTTGCGCCATTTCTTCGTGCCACCAGACATCGCGGCCGGACTGAAGGTTGACTTCGTTGCCAGAACGGCGAACGACGATGACGCGGTCAATGGTTTTGGCGAGCAGATTGCCTTGCGCGTCTTTCAAGACGAGTGCGTCATCCACGTTTTTCTTCAACGGGACGACAGCGCCGCGGCGATAACCGCCATCGCAGGTGATGACGAGTTTGGCCTGGCAATCCTGAATGCGGTCAGCGACGGATTGAGCGCTGAATCCTCCGAAAACGACTGAGTGAACCGCGCCGATGCGCGTGCACGCGAGCATGGCCACGGCGGCTTCAGGAACCATCGGCAAATATATAATGATGCGGTCGCCGCGTTTGATGCCGTTGCGTTTGAGGACATTTGCGAAAAGACAAACTTCGTGATGGAGCTGCTTGTAGGTGAGGGTGCGTTCTTCGCCGACTTTGCCGGGACCGGCAGGTTCGCCTTCCCAAATGAGCGCGGCTTTATTCGCAGTGGCGGTCCCGAGATGTTTGTCGAGACAGTTGTAGCTGACGTTGGTCTTTCCGCCGATGAACCATTTCGAATACGGCAGTTTCCATTGCAGGACTTTGCTGAATGGCTTGAACCAAACGAGTTCCTGTTTGGCGGCGCGCCCCCAGAATTTCTCCGGTTGCTTGATCGACTCGTTGTAGAGCTTGCGATATTGCGCCATCGATTTGATGTGCGCGCCGGCAGAAAATTCTTTTTTAGGCGGAAAGACGCGGGTTTCGTGGAGCATCGACGTGATGTTTGCTCCGGGTGCGTTGGCGGTGATTTTATCCATAAACGGAAAATTTTCGCGATTTTATCGGGCAGGAGTGAAGGGCGTCAATCTCGCGTTTGGTTTGGAATCGACAAATCGAGCGCTATTGACTACCGTGCAGCTGCTTAAGTCTTGCCATGCAGTTCTCTCTGGCTGAGTTGCCGTTGAGAGGTGACGGCAGCGGGACTGAGAAGCAACCGGCGTGGAGCCGGTACCAAATACTATGAAGCTTATCAAGTCATTGACCGTGTTCGCGTGTGCGTTTGCATTGTTGGCTGGTCCAGTCCTGGCTGCCGATACCGGTAGCACCAAAAAAGATTCCGACCTGCCCGGCTGCTGTCAGCGCGCCAAAGCCAAAGGCAAAGAATGCACGATGAAGTGCTGTGTTGCCGCGGCTAAAGACGGCAAAACCTGCGAAACTTGCGCCAAGAAAAAGAGCAAGAAGAAAGACGCAGCCGCCACTCAGTAACCCATCTTTCACGACCAAACGGCCGATGCTTTGCGTCGGCCGTTTTTTATTTTTCCGGTCGCAGACCTTCGTTCTCCTTCATCCCGTTTTTCTTTTGCCAACGGTCGAGATCCAGCGCGCTCGAAAAATCGGTTAACGCGACTTCAAACTGCGCTTGGTCGAAGTCCGGTATCGATTGCACGAGTTGGAACAAGCGATTCAACGCAACTTCCACTCGCCGGTTTTTTTGCCGGGCCGCGCACAGACGGTCAAGGCCAAGAACGACCCTCTCGGCGGCGCGAGCATTCGGCGGTTTATTCTTGATAAGAATGTCGATGCAATTGTCGGTTAGTTGCGGACTCCAATTCAACGCCGCGACGTTCCTCGCGAGGTTATCGCTCCATTCCTTGAGAGTGATCGCGTTTGGTGGGATCGCAACCCAGTT
>JAICXV010000542.1 GCA_025934545.1 Verrucomicrobiia bacterium | reverse complement strand
GCTCGCTGATCCAACCACGGCCACCGATCTGGTTTGCGGTTCAGACCACATCGCCATGGTTTGGGCGACAACCTCGCGCGATAGCATTTCTGTGATTGGCAGAGCTTTCGATAAAGAGGATCTGCGCCGAAAGCGGCAAACACTTCCGTGGCGAGCGGCGACGTGGCATCGACGAGACCGTGCGTCGCCATCAGGCGCAATCCCGCGCGCGTGCGATAAACGCGCCATCCCCAGTCCGAATGTGCCTGCGTCCATTTTTCGACGCTTCGGATGACATCGCCTTGCACATCGCGCGGCGGCGTAAGATCTGGTTTGCCGAACAATTTCGAAAAGAGGCCGCGCGATACTTTGGGTTCGGGAATATCAACATCGACAAACATGATTTGCGATGTGTTTAGGACTAGGCAGCCGTAAGAATTCCGCGTCACCACCGCAGCGACATCGCCTGCGGACGACTTCATTTGTTGCAACACCTGTTCGCGAAAAGGACGATCAGGATAATATCCGCCTTTTTGCCATGAACGTCCCGTCGCGCGAAATCGCTCGGCTATTTTCTGCGCGGCTTCATTCGCGAGTGCCTGAGCTTCTTCAAAACTATTCGAAGACCAGCGCCAGCAAAGAAAGTCTCCACTTTGGCCTCGCGCCCAGAACGGGGGGAAATTCATGCGGCGAAATTGGAACTTCGCGTCCGATGCTGCAAGCAATTTATCTCAACAAAGAACAAACACCCAAAGCAGTAACGAGTGATAAGTGATGAGTGCAGAGCCGAACTCGTCGCTTGCCATTTGTCACTCATCACTAGTTTTATGAACGACATCTTAAACAAGAACATCGTGCTGGTGCTCAACCGCAATTGGCAGGCGATCAATATTCGCACGCCGCAGGACGCGTTTTGCCAAATGGCAACGAACGTCGCGACCGCGCTCGACATCGAAGGTGAGAATCACATTCGCCCGGTGACATGGGACGAATGGATCACGTTGCCCATTCGCGAAGGCGACAATTCCGTTAAAACTGCGCGCGGCGCAATTCGGGTTCCTAGCGTTATCGTCGCCGTTAACTTCGCCAAAGTGCCGAAGCGCCGGCCGACCTTGAACGCGCGTAATATTTGTGAACGCGACGGCAACCGTTGCCAATACACTGGCCGCATCCTGCGACCGGACGAAGGCAGCCTCGATCACGTCATCCCCCGCTCACGCGGCGGAGTGAACTCGTGGGAAAACCTCGTCTGGTCCGCCAAGGAAGTGAACCAACGCAAAGGCGATCGCCTGCCGCACGAGGCTGGACTGAAGTTGCTGACCGTGCCGCGCGCGCCGAAAGAACTGCCGGTCACGTCGGTCTTGCGGAATCCACACGGCTTGCCGGAATGGAAACTGTTTCTCAAAGAGTGACACAGGGCTCGCGAGAGCCCTGTGCTCACTCGCGGCGCCTTAGCGCTTTTCACTCATCACTTAACGCGATACTTCTGGATCTTGTCGTCGTCCAACTCCACGCCAAGACCGGGTTTTCCATTCGGCCGTGCCTGTCCTGCGACGATCGGCAAGGGCTCTTTGACGACGTCATCGTTATAATAAAACGGACCAATGATGTCGCACGGAAAGCTTTCCGCGTGAATGCCCGCGCTTGCCATCCCTAAATGAGTCATGGCCGCGCTGCCGATGCCGAGTTCGAGATTGCTGCCAATGGTGCATCGCAAACCGGCCGACGCCGCGAAATCGGCGATTTGTTTGGCGGGGCCAATTCCGCCGGCTTTGCCGACGTAAACCGAAAGCACGTCCGCTGCTTTCATGTGCAAAAGCATTTTCGCGTCTTGCAGGGTGTAAACGCTTTCATCGGCGATCACTGGTAGTCCGATTCGTTCACGCAACCCTGCCATTTCGACAATTTCTTCCGGCGGCAACGGTTGCTCGACAAAATAAATGTTAAACTCGCGCAGTCGTTCGATCGTGCTGACGACGTTCTTCAAATTCCATCCGCCGTTTGCATCGACGCCAAGCTTGATACTCGGCCCGATTGCTTCACGCACAGCGCGGACGCGGGCGACATCACCGTCAGGATCAATCCCGACTTTCACCTTCATCGCCTTAAAGCCTTGAGCGATTGCCTGCCTCGCAATTTGCGCTGCCTTGTCCGGGTCCACTCCCGACACCGACCATTTCGTGGTGACAAACTCGCGCACTTTTCCACCGAGCAATTCGTAAACTGGTTTCCCCGCCGCGCGACCTGCGATGTCCCACAACGCCATTTCAACCGCCGATTTCGTGAACATATTTCCGGCAAAGGCGAGCCGGAATTTTTGTGTCAACGGTTCGATCTCAATCGGATTTTGCCCGACCAACAGCGGTTCCAAATAAGCTTTGATGAGATGCGCGGCCGTGAATTGATCTTCACCACTCCAACGCGGCGTGCACGAAGCTTCGCCCAGTCCGACGATTCCGGAATCCGTGTGAACTTTGACGATCAAAAATGGCGAAACCGTGTGCGCACCGCCGCGGCCGCTGCGAATGGCGACTTCAGGTTTTAAAGGCACCTGAATGGGAATCGTTTCAATGCGAGTAATCTTCACAACTGGTAGGCCGCGTCGTTGCGCGCGTGCCGCTGGGCGGGAATGTTCGACGTTCGGCGTGTCAATGCAATGAAAAACAATTTGCCCACGCGTTGCCTTGGGTTTACAACGCCGTCGAATGACCAACGGCTTCCGTATCCAGGATTTGCCCGAAAGCGAACGCCCGCGCGAACGCATGGTTAAATATGGAGCCGATGCCTTGAGCAAACCGGAATTGCTCGCCATTCTCTTGCGCACCGGAACGAAGGGCGCGTCCGCGATTCAAATCGGCGCGGAACTACTACAAAAATTCGGCACACTCGACGCGCTTTCTCGCGCTTCGCTCGATGATTTGCGCGCAGTCAAAGGTGTTGGTCGTGACAAAGCGATTGCGCTCCAGAGCGCGTTTCGATTGGCGCGCCTGCTCGTCGCGGAAATCCACGGCGACTCGCCCGTGCTGGATGAGCCATTCCGTATCGCCGATTATTTGCGCGAGGAAAATCGGCAATACCAGGTCGAACAAT
>JAICXV010000258.1 GCA_025934545.1 Verrucomicrobiia bacterium | reverse complement strand
CAGCGGGGACCGGCGGAACGACAAGTTTGCCGACGCCGGATGCGACCGGCACAATTTCGATGTCCGCCAGCGCTGCAAAAGTCGCGCTGACCAAGACGACTACCGTTCTGACGGTCGATAATCCCGTTGGCACTGCGAACGTGGTGGACTTTGTTGGTTATGGAACAGCGGATGCGTTTGAAGGCACGGGACCGGCCCCCGCTCCATCGGCGACCGCTTCCGATTTGCGCGCGGGCGCCGGCGCGACCGACACAGATAATAACGCGGCAGATTTTGCAACAGGCACCGTTAACCCGCGCAACAGCGGGACCGGCGGTACACCCGCGCCAACTATCAGCAGTTTTTCGCCGACGAGCGGAAATGTTGGGACGGCCGTCACCGTCACAGGAGCGAATCTGACCGGCGCAACCGCCGTCAAATTTAATGGAACGAGCGCCACAACCTTTACCGTAAATTCCTCGACGCAAATCACCGCGACGGTTCCGAGTGGCGCGACCACGGGAACGATCAGCGTCACCACCGCAGGCGGCACGGCAACGAGCGCGAGTTCATTTACTGTGACGACGACAACCGCGCCTTCGATCTCAAGTTTCTCACCAACGAGCGGCGCAATCGGAACCAGTGTGACCATTACTGGAGCAGCATTCACCGGCGCAACTGCCGTAAACTTCAACGGAACGAGCGCGTCGAGCTTCACCGTCAACTCCGACACGCAAATCACAGCAACGGTCCCATCGGGAGCGACGACCGGAACGATCAGCGTGACTACCGCGGGCGGAACCGCCATCAGCGCATCGAGCTTCACCGTTATTCCACCGCCATCGATCACAAGTTTTTCGCCGGCGAGCGGGCCCGTTGGAACAACCGTAACGATAACGGGCGCGAATCTGACGGGCGCAAGCGCGGTGAAATTTAACGGCACGAGCGCGACGACGTTTACAGTCAATTCTTCGACGCAAATCACGGCGACGGTTCCAAGCGGCGCGACCACTGGGACAATCAGCGTCACCACTTCAGGCGGCACGGCAGCCAGTGCGAGCAGCTTTACGGTTGTTCCTCCGCCGTCGATCAGCAGTTTTTCGCCGACGAGTGGCGCGGTGGGAATCAGCGTGACGATCACCGGTGCGAATTTCAGCGGGGCCAGTGCGGTGAAATTTAACGGAACGACTGCCAGCTTCACCGTGAATTCGGCAACGCAAATTTCCGCCACGGTTCCAACCGGCGCGACCACGGGAACAATAAGCGTCACCACGGCAGGCGGCACCGCCACCAGCGCGATCACCTTCACGGTGACTGTCGGCACAGGGACCGTGGTTATCAGCCAGGTGTACGGTGGCGGCGGCAATAGTGGCGCAAGTTATAAGAACGATTTCATCGAGCTTTTTAACAAGGGCACGGCGGCGGTTAACTTAAGCACTTATGCGGTCCAATACGCCAGTGCAACGGGTTCGACGTGGCAGGAAACGACGTTGAGCGGAACGCTCAATCCCGGTCATTATTATTTGATCCAGGAAGCGGCCGGCACCGGCGGCACGGCGAATTTGCCAACACCGCAAGCGATCGGCACGATGAGTATGTCGGCCACCGCCGGCAAGATCGCACTGACGAAGACGACCACTTTGCTGACGGTGGATAATCCGGTCGGCGGCGCAAATGTCGTCGATTTCATTGGATACGGAACCGCTGATGCATTCGAAGGCGCGGGCGCAGCCCCTGCCCCATCGAATACGACTTCGGATCTTCGCGCAGGAAACGGTGCGACGGATTCGAATAATAATGCTGCCGATTTCAGCGCCGGCACAGTTAATCCGCGCAATCAATGAGTCATCGTGGTCAACGAAACGCCTTGCTGCTATTCGCAATTTTCGCGGTAGCGACGGGCGGCTTGTTGTTTCTGCCGCGTCACGCGGCGTCGCCGCCGCCGAGTTCTGCCGGACGATCGCCAGCGGGTTCACAGACTTTTGCAATGATGCGCAGTTCGCGCCATCAAACGGCGGAAGAAATTGCCGAACACCAAAGCAGGCGAGCCTTCCGCGAAGCGCTCAACGCGGTTGATCGGTGCGCGGCGTTGTCGAAGCTGATCAAAGATTCGACGACCGCACGACAAGCACTCGATTGGACGAAGAGTATTGAAGACCAAGCGACGCGCAACATGGCGCTCGATTCCGTCGCCTGCGCGTGGGCGAGGTGCGACGCGCGGGCTGCAGTGGCGTGGGCTCTGAGCACGAACGAAGATCCATTAACAAAATCTGCTTTAATCACGACAGTGTTCTCCGGTTGGGCCGGCCAAAATCCCAAAGACGCCAGCGAATTTGCGTCAACGCTCGATCAGGCCGACCAAACCTATGCCATCGCTGCAGTCGCGCCGGCATTTGCGGCGGTCGACCCAAAAGCGGCCATTCAATGGTCGCAGAGTCTGGCCGAAGAAGACGCGCGCAATCTCGCGGCGAATTACGTCGTTAACACATGGGCCCGCGCATTGCCGATCGAAGCTGCAACATGGGCTCTCACGCAGCCGGAAGGTTTTAATCGGGCCGATTACGTTCGAACAGTCGTGGAACGCTGGCTCGAAACGGACGCGAACGCGGCGATCGAATGGGTGCGTCGTTTGCCCGCGGGCACGAGTCGCGACAGTGCGTTGGATTTGATCGCCAATCAATTCACCGATTCAGACCCGGCCTTCGCCGCGAATTACGCCGAGAATATTTACCGACCTGAATTGCGCGACGCGCGGCTTCGCGCTCTGGCCAATAAAGCGCTCTCTAAAAAGTCGCAACCGTAGTTGTCAAACAGAGTGCTTGTCGCTTCCGTCGGGTTCTGTTTAGCTCTGCGGCGTTGAAACAACCGGTCATTTTCTTCTGCATTTTCCTGGCGGCAATTTTCTGTGCGCACGCCGGGGATGAACCGCTTTGGACCATCACCGCGACCGGGACCAACGGGTATGTTGAATATCCCGAAGGCGGAACGGCAGTTGCGGAAAATGGCGTTGTCGTTACTGGCCGTGGCATCGTGCTGACGGCGGACCGTGCTCAAGCAAATCAAGACACGGGTGAAGTTGTCGCGCAGGGCGATGTCACCGTCCTGGGCCACGATCATCTGTGGCGCGGCACCAACGTCGTATACAATTTTAAAACCGGCGAAATGCGGAGCGGCGCGTTCAAGACGGAGAACAATCCTTTCTTCATTTCGGGCGAGCGGCTCAACGGCCGGACCAATGAATCGTACATGGCCACGAACGTCCTCATCACCACGGACAATTACGAAAGACCGTTCTTCAAAATCCGCGCGCGGCGGATCGTCATTTATCCGGGCGATCATTTCGAAGCGCACAACGCCACAATTTTCGTCGGCAATGTGCCGATGTTCTATTTGCCGTACTACCGCCGCAGTTTCACGGAGCATCCCAACAACTTTGTTATAACGCCGGGCTACCGCAGTTCTTTTGGTCCGTTCCTGCTCACTACTTATAATTGGCAGGCAAATGACAAGTTCGATGGTTCTTTGCACCTGGATTTACGGGAACGCCGCGGCGTTGGCGGCGGGCCGGACCTGAATTTTCATGCCGGCAAATGGGGCGACATGAGCGCGCGCTATTATTTCACGCACGACAGCCAGCCAAATATCGACGGGATCACGAATACGTTCAGCCCAATTCCGTTGAAGCTGAATCCGGATCGAAGCCGGTTCACGTTCACCTACGACGCGGAGCCGGAAACGAATCTCACGGCCAAAGTCCGCATGCATTATCAAAGCGACGCGCTGGTGCTCCGCGACTTTTTCGAACGCGAATACCGCAGGAACGTCCAGCCAAACTCGTTCGCTGAGGTGAACAAGGCGTGGCCCAATTTTTCACTCGATGTCATGGCGCAACCGCGCTTGAACGATTTCTGGGAGCGGGTTGAGCGTTTACCGGACGTCAAACTGACCGCGCTTCGGCAGCAACTCGGACCAACGCCGGTTTTCTATGAAAGCGAAACTTCCGGCGGATATTTTGAACGCAAATTCGCGACCACTGATCCGTTCAATGGAACGAACGATTTTTCCGCCGGGCGACTCGATACCTTTCACCAATTCGTTTTGCCGCAGACATTCTTCGGTTGGCTCACCGTCACGCCGCGCGTGGGCGGTCGTCTCACCTATTACCGCAACGATTCGGGTTACATCGCGCAAACCAACGACATCACGCGCGGCGTTTTCAACACTGGCGCGGAAGCTTCGTTCAAAGCATCACGCCTCTGGCCTGAAGCAAAGAGCCGGTTTTTTGATGCTGATGGAATCCGCCATATCATCGAGCCAAGCGTCAATTATGTATTTGTCCCCTCGCCAACGACGCCGCCGTCGCAATTGCCGCAGTTTGATTACGAGGTGCCGAGCTTGCGGTTGCTGCCCATCGAGTATCCAGAATACAACGCGATCGATTCCATCGACTCACAAAATGTCCTGCGCCTGACCTTGCGCAACAAACTCCAAACCAAACGCCTTAATGGCATCGATAACCTCGTCAATTGGGCGCTTTATACGGATTGGCGTTTGGAAACGCGCCGCGATCAGGTCGTGACCCTGGCGACCAATGTGCAACGCACGATTCATCAGGAACGATTCGCCAATCTATTTTCCGATTTGGATTTGCGCCCGCGCTCGTGGCTGTTCATCAACTCGCAAATCCGCTACGACGTCGAACGCAATCGCTTCAACGAAACCTTTCACGAGATCACGGCAAGTCCGAACAATGTTTGGAGCGCGAGCGTCAGCTACCGATATTTGATCAATAACGACACCGCGCTCGTCGATCCTCTGATTTTACAAAGCCACAGCGCTGCGATGATGCCTGAAACCGCTTTCGAAATTCCCGGGCACAAAACATTTCAAACATCGGTGCACTATCGGTTGAATGAAAATTGGGGCGCGCATGTTGCCGAACGATTCGAAGCACGTG
>JAICXV010000394.1 GCA_025934545.1 Verrucomicrobiia bacterium | reverse complement strand
TCATCTGTTGGGCCGATACAAAGATGCGGAGTCGGAAATTGCGCACGATTTAGCAATTAACCCTGATGGGCACTTTGGGCTGGAGAAGTATCATCTCGCGCTTTTGCAGTATCTGTCGCGTGAGGCGGATTATCAGCTTTGCCATGTCTATGTGGATGAGTTTACCGAAAGCTTTCTGACCGGTCATGGGGACTATGTTAGAGCAGATTCGGCGCTTGAGCCACGACCGATGGGAAAACCGAATGACACAAGTGGTGACGTTGCTGATATCCGACGTTTGCTAAACGGCACAAATCGGACTGAGCAAACCGATGTTGGCGGATTGATGGCTATCGTTGCCTCGGAACAGGGTTGGCCTTCCTATCGATTAAAATGGAACCTCGGGACGGACCGTAATTTGGAAGATGGCGTCGCCTACATGGCGACGCTCAACCGATCGCAACCTGCGGCATTCGTGATGCTCGGGATAGTCGCGAACAAAAGCCGCAATAACCATCTTGCCATGGCGGCATTTCGCAAGGCGATTGAATTAGGCTCACCGCAGAAAGTAATTCTCGAGGAACAGATCCGGACGTTGAGTAGGCGTCGTTCACCATCGCTTGGCTCGACTGTGGCGCCACTTGTGATCGTCGGATGCCTATTTGTCGGCTTTTGTTGTGTTTGCCGGTGGATGTGGAAAGCAATTCGCCGAGGTGATCCAAGCGTCGCAATGTAAATGCGACATCGCGAAAAAATCCTCCGAGCGTGGGCCACGGCACGACGGACTTCAGGGGACGAATTATTCTTTGCTTTTGCTGCTGCTGCGTTTGCCGCCGCCGGACATGACGATTGTGCCTGCCAGGAAACCGATGCCGAAGAAGCCGAAATACATCAGGGCGGCTGGTTGTTTGAGGACGGTCGGCCATTCGGGTTTGATGCGCGGCAGGTGAAGCTCGATGTAGCTGGTGTTGTTCATGCCCATCAAAACTAACAGGGATAGAATGGCAATGATGACCAGGGTTTTGAAGATGAGCTTGAGGTTCATGTTGGCGCGACAATATGAAATTGGGCGAAGAGCGTCAACGCGTCAGAAGTGAGTGGGTATGTGGGTAAGTGGGTGAGTGAGTTGGGAAGGGGATCAGTAAACAGTAAACAGTGATCAGTGAACGTCGACCGTCTGAACAAGGGTTTGACGGCGGGCCGCCGGGCGAGACGCCCGGCTCTACGTCAGGCGGGACGCCTGACACTACCTAGGCGTGCGCGGTTTGCATTTGGATGTGGCCGGTGATGTGGAGCTTGGCTTGTTCGACGGCGCCGGGAAGGGTCTTGCCCTGGGCCAGGCCAGCGGTGATCGCGGCGGAATAGGTGCAGCCGGTGCCGTGGAGGCGCGCGCCTTTGATAAACGGCGCGGAAAAAATCCATTCGCGTTTGCCGTCCCACAATATATCCGATGCCTGACGCGCGCCCGGCAAATGACCGCCTTTAATGAGCGCGGCGCAGCGAAAGTATTTATGTATCAATTTTGCAACGGCGCGCATGTCTTCGAACGTCCGGATTTTTGTCGCGGCCAACGTTTCAGCTTCGGGAACGTTCGGTGTAACGAGTGTGGCCATCGGTAATAGAAAGCGTTTCAGTTCGACGAGGGCGGGCGGTTGCAACAGCACATGACCGCTCGACGAGATGATGACGGGGTCGACGATGAGCCCGGTATTTTTATGTTTGCGTAAAAACCGAACGACTTCGTGGACGATCGAGGCTGAATAAAGCATGCCGGTTTTTACGGCGGTCGGCGCGTGTTCTTCGAAAACGGCTTCCAACTGCGCTTCGACCATTTTCGGGGTGCAGGGAAAGATATGCGCGACGTTTTTGCGGTTTTGCGCGGTGATGCAGGTGATGGCGGAGGTGCCGTGAACGCCGAGCGCGGCGAATGTTTTGAGGTCGGCTTGAATGCCGGCTTCGCCGCCGCTGTCGGAGCCGGCGATGGTGAGTGCTGTCTGTGCGTGTCGATGTCCAGCCATGCTGTGGATAAGTTACAGCAAGTTTGGCCACAGATGAAACACGGATAAAACACGGATTTCGGAGGGGAGCGCGGACAGGGACAGAGAAAGGGAAAGGGAAAATGGCGCGGATTTTGAGTTCCAAGGCGTAAATCGAAAAGCGGCGGCAAGCCGCGCGCACTCCATACGCTTCGCGAGGTTTTGAGCGCATGGAACGATGGGGTTAATGAAACTTTTACTTTTGCGCTCAGTTCTTTAGCTTTGCGGCATGACAAGTGAAGAGGCTGTGCAGATTTTTCGGCAGACGGGGGCGTTGCTGGAGGGGCATTTCATTTTGCGCAGTGGTTTCCATAGCCGGCAGTTTTTTCAATGCGCGCTGGCATTGGAGCAGATGCCGACAGTGGAAAAATTCGGCAGGGCTATCGCCGATAAGGTCCGCAAGCTGGGAACGACGACGGTCATTTCTCCGGCAATGGGAGGGCTGGTCATCGGCCAGGAGGTGGCGAGGCAACTTGGGGTTCGATTTATTTTTGTGGAGAAAGAGGAGGGGAAGCTGGCGTTGCGGCGCGGATTTAAGATTTCTCCGGCAGAAAAGATTTTGATTGTGGAAGATGTCGTGACGAAGGGCGGGCGCGTGCAGGAGACGATTGATATCGTGCGCGCGCATGCGGGCAACGTGCTGGGCGTGGCGATGGTGGTCGACCGATCAAACGGCGCTGTTGATCTTGGCGTGCCAATGTTCAGTTTGATTTCGTTAAAAGTGGAGGCGTTTCCCGCCGATAAACTCCCGCCGGACCTGCAAAAAACTCCAGCGATGAAACCGGGGAGCAAATAGATATGGCTTTCGATTCTTTCGCCGAATTCGTTTATGCGCTGGAAAAAGCAGGGGAACTGAAGCGTATCAAAGAGCCGGTGGCGACGGAGTTGGAGATCACCGAATTGGCGGATCGGGAAATGAAATTGCCGGGTGGGGGGAAAGCTCTGTTGATCGAGCAGCCCACGGTGAACGGAAAAATTTCGTCGTTTCCGCTTGCGATCAATACGATGGGGTCGGAGAAACGGATGGCGATGAGTATGGGGGTGGGTTCGGTTGCGGAAGTGGCGGAGGAACTGGGAGCGCTCATGAAAGCGAAGCCGCCGTCGAGTTTTGGTGAAGCAATCAAATTACTCGGGACGGCGCTGGATTTGCGGCATGCCAAACCGAAGGTGGTCGGTAATGGAGCGTGCCAGGAGGTGGTGCATCGGTTTCCAAATCCGAACGGCGAAGGCCGAAATCCGAAATCCGAAATTCGAAATCCGAAATCGTCGGTCGAGCGCGAGGACGAAAAGACCAGACGAGGTGGTCTTCCGACGGTGCTTGATTTACCAATTCTCAAATGTTGGCCGATGGATGCGGGTAGGTTTGTCACATTGCCGTGTGTGGTCACGAAGGATCCTGATACGGGCGAGCGGAATGTCGGGATGTATCGGATCCAGGTTTATGACGAGCAGACGACGGGGATGCATTGGCAGTTGCAGAAGGTCTCGGCCCGGCATGGGCGGCGGTATTACGAAACGGGCGAAAAAATGCCGGTGAGCATTTTTCTCGGAGGCGACCCGGTATTTACTTTTTGCGCGACGGCGCCGTTGCCGGATGGGATTGATGAATTTTTGTTGGCGGGGTATTTGCGCAAAAAATCGGTTGAACTGGTGAAGTGTTTGACGAATGACCTCGAGGTTCCCGCCAATGCTGATTTTGTCATCGAAGGTTATATCGATCCGAAAGAGCCGTTGCGGATGGAAGGGCCGTTCGGCGATCACACGGGTTATTATTCGCTGGCGGACTTGTATCCAGTTTTTCACGTGACGGCGATCACGCATCGGAAGGACGCGGTTTATCCGGCAACAATCGTTGGCATTCCACCGATGGAGGATTTTTA
>JAICXV010000586.1 GCA_025934545.1 Verrucomicrobiia bacterium | reverse complement strand
TTTTGTGTGGGCGTTTTACATAACGGCTGCGCTCAGCATCATCGCTCTCTTGGCGCCAAAACATTCCAAAGAACAAATTATCCCACGATCCACCTCCAACGAACCGCAAGCGATCGATACCAAACAAACACGTGAATCGACGACCGTTATCACGACGGTTCCACCAAAGCTTTCACGAGCCGGAACAGCTCTGGCGATTGTCGTCCTAATTTGCGCAATAATCTCTTTCGTCCTGGGCTGCTGGATTTCGCGTGCAGGTGGCCGCATCCGCCACACCGAATTTCGCGAAGGCGCCGCTCCGACCAATGCTCCGGCGGCGCACGAACATCACCATGACTAACCGCTTTTCATTGCAAGCTCCGCGAATTTCTACATCCACGTGTCTCTGCGTTTAGAACCGAGTCCAAAGATGGACAAAACCCCCGTCTTTCCGATACTTTGACCGGAGCCACAATATGAATTCTGCCCCCCTCAGCGCCGAGCAAGTCGCCGCGCTTCAACAAAGCAGTCTCTATAATCAGGATCTTGCTCCCGTTCCCGAAGAACGTCGCAAATGGCGCGTCTGGAATTTCGCCGCTCTGTGGATTTCGATGTCTGCGTGCATCCCAACTTACATGCTCGCGTCATCGCTCATCGGTGGCGGCATGAATTGGTCGCAAGCCATCATCACGATCTTTCTAGCGAATCTGATCGTCTTGATTCCGATGATCCTAAACGCGCACGCCGGAACCCACTACGGCATTCCGTTTCCGGTCTATTGTCGCGCTGCCTTCGGGACTTTCGGCGCAAATGTTCCTGCGCTCTTGCGCGCTTTTGTCGCGTGCGGTTGGTTTGGTATTCAAACGTGGATTGGCGGCGCAGCCATTCACAAAATTCTCTCGGTGTTTTTTCCCGCGATGGGCTATGAAGCCCACAACGCGCTCGGCGTCACCCTTCCGCAATTCCTCTGCTTTCTCGTTTTCTGGGGAGTCAACATGTGGGTCATTTACAAAGGCATCGATTGCATCCGCATTCTTTTGGAAATCAAAGCGCCGCTTCTTATAGCGCTCGGCCTCGCGCTGTTGTGGTGGGCCTACAAAACCGCCGGCGGCTTTGGCCCAATGTTGACACAGCCGTCGGCGTTTGCAGCCGGGCAACCGAAGGCGGGTCAGTTCTGGAAATTCTTTGTGCCGGCACTGACGGGAAATATTGGTTTTGGGCGACGTTGTCATTGAATATTCCGGATTTCTCGCGCTACTCGAAGACGCAAAAGGACCAGGTGCTCGGACAAGCGATTGGGTTACCGGCGACGATGGCGTTGTATTCGTTCATTGGCGCAGCCGTGACTTCCGCGACGATTGTTATCTTCGGCAAAGCAATCTGGGACCCGGTCGATGTGTTGACGCGATTTAATAATCCGGTGGTGTTGGTTGGAGCGATGCTCGCGCTGTGTCTTGCGACCCTTGCAACAAACATCGCCGCCAATGTCGTGAGTCCGGCGAACGATTTTGCAAATCTTGCTCCACGCTTTATTTCATTTCGGACTGGCGGATTAATTACAGGACTTTTGGGCATATTAATAATGCCTTGGTATCTTGTTGCGAATGCTGAGAGATACATTGGATGGCTGATCGGGTACAGCGCGTTGCTCGGTCCAATTGGTGGGATTTTGATAGCCGACTACTTCGTTTATCGACGAAGACGGCTGAACTTAATCGCGCTTTACGACGAGAACGGTGAATATCGTTTCAGCGGCGGCATCAGTTGGATCGCGTTATTCGCATTGTTCATCGCCATCGTCCCGAATCTCCCGGGCTTCCTCGCCACCATCAAAGTCTTGCCCGTCGACTCCATAAACCCTATCTTCATGACCTTGTATAGCTATGCATGGTTTGTTGGATTCGCGATCGCGTTCGTGGTTTATCTTGGCGCGCGCATGATCAGTCCATCCCCGGCAAACGTCAGGTCACCAGCCCCGACGCTCGAAGTTAAAAGCTAGAATTCAGAATTTAGAAAAAGGAACTACACATTATGCAAAATCCCACTCTGCCGCCCTTTAATCACACCCCGCGAAAATACACCGGCCCCAGCGCCGACGACGTCCTCAAGCGTCGCAAACAAGTCCTCAATCCCGGCATATTTCTCTATTACAAAAAGCCAATCATGCTCGTTGAAGGCAAAGGCCAATACATTTTCGACGAAAACGGCCGCCGCTACCTCGACGCTCTCGGCGGCATCGTCACGATTTCCGTCGGCCACTGCCACCCGCACGTCGTCGCCGCTGCGAACAAGCAGAACGAAACGCTGCAACATTCCACCACAATTTATCTGCACCCAAACATCGTTGAGTTCGCGGAAAAGCTGACCTCGACGATGCCCGGCGATTTGAAGGTTGCTTACTTCGTTAACTCCGGTTCCGAAGCGAACGACCTCGCCGTCATGATGGCCAAGCTCTACACCGGCAACAGCGACATGATCGCGCTGCGCAACTGCTACCACGGCGGCAACATGTCCGCGATGGCGCTCACCTCGCATCGCACCTGGAAATTTAATTTCCCGCACGCCATTGGCGTCCATCACGCCATCACGCCCGATCCGTATCGCGGACCGTGGGGCAAAAATGATCCTGATGCAGGCAAAAAATATGCGGACGACGTCAAGAGCGTCATCGATTTTGCCACGCCCGGCAACGTCGCCGGCTTCATTGCCGAATCGATCCAGGGCGTCGGCGGCTATGTCGTCTTCCCCGACGGCTATCTCAAGCACGCCTACGAACACGTCCGCGCCGCGGGCGGCGTCACCATCGCTGACGAAGTCCAGGCCGGCTTCGGCCGGACCG
>JAICXV010000176.1 GCA_025934545.1 Verrucomicrobiia bacterium | reverse complement strand
TGCAGCTTGTCGTTGATCGCGCGCGGTTCGCGATTGGCCTCATCTAATGGAATGTTGTTACGCACAGCTCTGAACGGCGTCAGGTCAGGCTGTTCCGCGAAACAATCGGACATTGATGTCGCGGTCGCATCAAATTGATTCATCGGCGGCAAACCGAGAATCAGTTCGATGGTGCGCACCAAACTGGTTTGGTTATAAGGCGCATGAACGACAGTGTGCCGCTTCGTATAAGCGCTCGCGATATATGCGGTCGTGCGATAGCTGCTGACGTGGTCAAAGCCCATTTGCGGATCGTCTTCGATTCCGAAGATACATGTGTCGTTCCAATATTTACTGTGGCTGATCGCATCGACGATTTGGCCGAACGCTAAATCATTGTCGGCAACTTTCGCGGAAGGCGTCGGAGAATGGGACCGCGTTCCCGAGGTATGATCGCTTGGCAGGAGCATAATCATCAACTCGGGCAGGTTGTCGTTCTTTTCAAACTCTTTGAATTCATCGATGAAAACGCGCGCGCGCCAAACATCGGGAACATTCAACTTAAAGCCGGTGGTGTTGGTGCAGAGGTAAGGTTGCAGCGACGGGACGGTGGCCCTGCTGCTGACAGTGATTAGCCCGGTGCCTTTCACAAAATCGTGGTAACAATCAAAAAAACTTGGGCTGTCGTGTTTTTTACGATTTTTCCAGAAGGCCTCGTCGCGGGTAAATTCGCCGTAGTCACGGAATGTTTTGCCATGCGCAAGGGCATTGTCCCAAAGGAACCCCGCCGGCGAATAGGCCATGGCATCGTCTCCGTAATAGGGATAGCTGCGCGGAAAACCCGCGAAAGATTTTTCGATGTAATCGGTCGCAAAGGCGCTGTCGGTCCATTGATGGCCGTCGGCGCTGACGGCGCCGGAGCAGCGCGTGTTATCAAGCAGCACGAACTCGCGAGAGAGCTTGTGTTGGTTCGGCGTGATCTTCTCGCCGAAGATGCAGAGGTGCGCGTCGCCATTACCTTCTTTCATGTCGCCGAGGACCTGATCGTAGGTGCGATTTTCTTTAATGATATAAAGCACGTGTTTGAACACCGACGGTTCGCCGGTGCGTTCTGGAATTGGTTTTGCAGCGACGCCATCTCGAGGCGGTTGCATCGCCGCTTCCATGGCCGCATGGCCGTAGTTTTCTAAAACAGCCTGCGTGTATTTCGCCAACTTGCGCTCGCCCGGCTCATCGATGATTTCGATAGTGCCGCGCCATTGATGAGAGTTGAGTTCAACTTTTTTGCCGGGCGCAAAATCTTTTCCCGAACCCAGGCCTTTGACGTTGGCAACGCACAATTTGTTGTGCTTCTGATCGAAGTCGATTGCGCCCGGAAACCAGCCGGTCGGAATCAGCCCAACAAGTCGCGATTTTCCCGGACTAAAATCGACAACGGCAATTGCGTTCTGAGTCGCATTGCAAACGTAGAGGCGCTTGCCAGAGTCGTCGAAAACCAGAGCATCTGGAGTTGCGCCGAATAAATCCTTCGGCTGCCAACGTAACGGGATCGTTTCAATGACCTCCAGCGAACGAACATCAATGACGCTTACCGTATCGCTTCCGACATCCGCGACAGCGAGATATTTTTGATCGGACGTTACAGCAAGACCAGTAGCGCGCGCGCCGGTGACGATTTCCTTTTCCTGTTTGCCGGTTTGTAAATTGATCACGGAAACGGAACCATCGTCGGCAATAAACCGAATGGGGTCGACGCGAACGGTGGTCCCCTGCCCGGCTGGCCCAGGTTTTCCTTCGCGCGTAAACTGCCGTCCGCCCCAGTTACTGACAAACGCGATGTCACCGACAATGGCGACGTCGTACGGCAACGCTCCAACATCAATTGTGCGAAGCGTTTTGCCGGTGCCGATGTCAATTTCGAGCAACCGATTGGAAAGATTGCCCGCCACGTATAATCGCGTGCCATCGCGCGAAAGCGCCAGGCCGGCGGGAATTTCGTTTCGGCTGGCGTGTGGCGGCTTCGGCAATTTGATCGAGTAAAGCGCACGAACTTTGTGACTTTGCTCGACGGCAAACACTTTAATGTCGCCATGAACGTTGGAAAGATAGATGTGGTTGCCATCAGGCGAAAAGATTAGGCCGTTGTAACTGGCCTGCGCATTCGCGTCGGGATGAACGATTTCCTGCGAAACAACTTCCTTTTTATTTTCCTGAATATCGTCACGCGGCAAGGGAACGCGCTGAAGAATCTGGCCGGTTTGAGGATTCAGTAAAACTAGTTCGTTGTGTGCAGTCGTAGCGAGCAGTTGGCAATCAGGACTGACCGCAATGACTTGCGGTCGCGCGCCGGCCAACTCGACCTGAATGCCAGCCGGGGTCAAAACTTGATTAACCGGAACCGAAATCGCGTTGGCGTTGACAACCGTAAATTTATTTTTCCCTTCAGGTCGGACGCAACCGCCCAACAAAAGAAGGCATGCACTAAAGCAAACGAATTGAATATTCCTCATGGAAACTGAAAACACTTTTTTCGAAACGTCAGACTATCGGACAGTCGATACGAAAGAAAAGAATTGAATTGGAAATCTACCGATGGGCCTCGTGGCGACTGTTCTGAATTACAAATTTTCCAACCCAACCATGCGCTGCGCTTCAACATCCCAAACCTTTAATCTCAAACAGCGAATGATATCATAGGGGTGTAAGGAAGTTGTTTTCGGGGAACTCAGCTCGGGAAATTTGGCGAAGACCTCGGGCAGACGATAGAACGGAATGTGATCGTTCAAATGATGGATGTGGTGATATCCGATATTGGCGGTAAACCATGCCCAGAGCGGACCGGTCTTGATGTAGCTGGAAGAATCCAGCGCCGCTCTCTCGTAGGTCCAACCGGCGTTATCATTAAATGACACACTCGGGAAGTTATGCTGCGCGTAAAACAAATAGCTTCCGATCGCGCTGGCGACAAAATGAGGAATAATCTGCGTGAAGACCCAGGCCGGCCAACCGACGTAACGAATAAGAATTACCGCGATCGATACATGAACCAAAAAAGCGATACCGCTATCGTAATGTTTTCGCGGGCTGGTGATAAAGGGGCCGACACACATCCCATACAAAAACACAATTGGATACCCAAACAAAATGGTCAACGGATGACGCATAAACAAATACTGAAACCGTTGTGTTTTCGACGACTTTAAGTATTGAGCTTTGGTCATGATCGGGAAGGAGCCGATATGCGAACCGCGCAGGCGCGAATTGTGATTGTGATGATAGTTGTGCGAACTGCGCCAAATGCTGCCAGGGCTTAAAGCCAGAACCCCAAACATTCTCATCAAGATCTCAGCCATTCGAAACCGAACCAAAATCGCCCGGTGCTGTTGGTCGTGATAAATCACAAACAATCGAAGAATGAGAAGTCCCGCGAAAATGCTGCAAAACAATTTTCCGAGCCAATGAAAATTCCAAAGCGTGCCGGCAAAAGCAGCAAGTAAAAGAAAGGCTGTGGAAAGTACGTACCACCAACTTCGCCACAGAGATTCCACTGTGAATGGTTTGGTTGCTAATATCAGTTCTTTACCGGTTCTCAGCGGCGCAACGTTCGATGATTTTGCCTATCATGTCGATAAATACTTTCGTTTTATTCTTAATGTCAAAGGGGTATGATATAAGGCATTGATCCATGTTTCGCCGCGTTTCAGTCAAAGTCCTGGCCGTATTACTCATCGCATGGCAGGCGACGGCGGGGACGCCAGTTGACGTTTATATCATCACCGGCCAGTCCAACTCACTCGGCACGACCAGCAATGAAACTGGCGACTACACTCCGGACACGCATCCCGCCGATTCTTTGACGAATTTCTGGTGGAACAACGTCAGCGTGGACGGTGTCACATATCCACCGAGCTCTTACGGCTCATCCGGCAACGTTTTCAAAACATTGCAAATGCAACAAGGCGATGGCGGCAGCAACCCTTCCTGGTGGGGACCTGAATTCGGTTTCGCGCGCACACTCTATGACGCGGGCCGGACCAATTTCGTCATTATCAAAGCGAGTAACAGCGGCAGCGGTAATACTCAATGGGACAAAGCGACCTTCGATACAAATAACGGAATGGCCGCAATGTGGGGACATGTGAGTAACAATGTGATGACTGCGCTCGGCAAGTTGGCGACGTCTGGCCGGACGTTCAATGTTCGGGGTCTGATGTATATTCAGGGCGAAGGCAACACCATTCAGGAGTCGCACATCGCCGGACAACGTTTCGACCTGCTCTATTCAAACCTGATGGCGGCCATCAACAATTCGTATCCGGGGACCGCCACCAATATGTATGCGGTCATGGGCGAGATTGGCGGCGGTCAAAATGTCGGCATCCAGCTCATCACAACGACGAACCAAATGGCAGCAGCTGCGTCGAACAATGCCATCGCATTTGTCACAACTCACGATCTTCCACTCAAGATAGACGCTCTCCACTTTGGAAAATCCGCCAAACTGGAAATCGGCATGCGCCTCGCGAATTGTTTTCTAGGCCGACCAACCATCGTCAGCGTCGGATTCACTAACGTGACCAATGCCATCGACGCAAATTCCGTGGTCTTTGACCAATACGTGCCAGACACCAATGGGACAAACGATGGTGTCAATCTCATTGCACCGAACCCGTTCACTGGATTCGTAAACGGGACCAACGGCCAACCACCCGTCGGCCTGCTTGCAAGTGGTGCCGCCGGTCGAGTTGTCTTTGCGGATTTTTCCGGAACGAACACGACTTCGGATATTCAGTGCGGACAGTTTGATTTCGCCGGCAATGGCTTCCCAGCCGATTGGACCGACTCGGGAACGAACGTCACTTTCACTTTTGTTGATCCAACCAATCAAAGTTCCGTTGCTTTGGTGAAAGCAGCAGCGTTCGAGTTGGTCTCACCGAGTAAAACGAACAACGTCACCGTTTCCATCTACGACGGCCGCGGCGATCCACTCTACAATTCCGGCGTCATCACCAGCGGACGATTGGGATTCGAAGCGCGCGAAGCTTTCACCGAAGTCGCAACCTCCGCTGTAGCAATTGTTACCCTCCAGGGTTCCAACAGCGTTCGATGGACGGTCGGTCACACCGGCGGGAGTGGTATTCCTGATTTCGGCTGGAAAGGCTGGCGGCAAACTTCAGCTTATGAGCGATGGAGTTTTCAAATCGCCGATCCCACATTGCGCGCTGACGCAGCCGATGCCGATGGCGACGGTGTCGCCAACTTGACCGAATACGCCATGGGAACGAGTCCAACAAACCGTGCGTCCTCTGCAAAATTGCAGGGCGTTTGGACCAACGGAAATTTTGCGATCCAATTTCCGCGTGCGAACGTTAGCGACATCACATGGTTTGTCGAAGAGACCTCCGCGCTTTCGGACAATCCGACTTGGGCCATCATCGCGAGCAAGCAAGGCACGCAACCGTGGGCAGGGCCCGCGACGGTTCAGGAAACTGACAACAACGGAACCGAGAATGTTTCTGTTTTGGATCCCGACTCCACCGCCAACGCACACTACGTTCGCCTGCGAATCAGCCGACCGTAATCAGGTCCACAATTGGCGATCCAGCGAACGATACTGAATTGCTTCGGAAACATGTTCGCTCGTGACGTTTGGTTTGCCGACCAGGTCGGCAATCGTGCGCGCAACTTTTAAGACACGGTCGTAGGCACGAGCGCTCAAATTCAAATCCCCCATCGCGAACTTAAGCAATTCCTTAGTGTGCTCGTCGAGCGCGCAACTCGCTTTCAATTCGCGCGTGCCCATGCGAGCGTTGCAGGTAATCGATTTCTTTTGCGCGAAACGCGCGTGCTGAATTTCCCGCGCAGCAATCACTCGTCGTC
>JAICXV010000177.1 GCA_025934545.1 Verrucomicrobiia bacterium | reverse complement strand
GTGCGTCGCATTTGGTCACGGTGCCCAGTCCGGCCGGCCCGTGCGCTGTGTACAATTTTGGGCAACCGATGAATCCGGCACGCCAAGTCTAACCAATACCGTTTTGACTCCCACCATTGACCGCACTCGCGGCGACGCGTTGCCGGTGATTGAATATGTTGGCAACATTGATTGTTCCGGGCTCGCTCAGTCCAATCGTCTCACTGTTCATTTTGCCGCTTACCCGTGGATCGGCGACACCAATTCGGTTCTCGACACATCTGATGGACGCAACGCGTTTCCCTCGATGCAAGCCGCGCCGCAACCGCATTTTTTGGACAGGCTAAATAATTATCCCGTGCAGATCGCCGTCGTTGCGCCAACTGGATTGGACAGTGCCGGCAAAGTCGTGTCCGCATCTTTATTCGCACCCGGCAGTCCGCCCCCCGCATTTGCAACCATCGGCGCGGCGGCGGTCGCGATTGCCGATACGAACGAGGCACTTTACGGAAACGCCATGCGCGATAACGGCGCGGGGATAGTTTATCTGCAAGCCGGTAATTATTTATACGGATCACCTTCCATCGCTTCGCTCAATTACCCCAAAACATGGCTGACCGTAACGCCGTTTCCCGGGATCACTCGCGCTCAGGTGCAGATCACGAATGCGTTTAATTCCGTCGCGAACACGCTCTCGCCGTTGACGCACATATCCAACTGCACGTTTCTCTGCACCAACACCACCGCTCTCATCGGGCAAACCGATTTCTTGTGGCTCGACCATTGCTTTTTCTCCAGTAATTCGACTTTGCCGACAATGATCGACAGCGTCACAAATTGGTATGTCACGCAATGCACGATTCAGGATGTGCCGCAAGGCCTGCTGCCGGCCGGTAGTCGTAACTCAAATATCCGCCTCATTCGCGGCAACGACCTTTCCGGTTTGGCCCACGATTGGTTTGCGTCCACAGTGCTCGGTAACACCCGCTCTAGCGGTACGAACAGCACCGCCAAAATGGATTGGACCAGCCTGACGAGTCACGAAGCACCGTCTTATCCAATCATCGCTTTCAACAAATTGATGTGCGAAAACGGATTCGCGGGTGGTGATATTGGTAAAATTTCCAAAATTGGTGGCTTCATGCGCATCACCAACGGCGCTGCCCTCGTTCAAAACATCATCGAACAAGTCAGCGAAAGCCAAAACGCGGTGCGCACACTTTCCGTCGGTGATTCGTCGGCCAATTTTGCTGATACCAACAATAGCGATAATGTTTTTTGTTGGAACAACACGATTGTCGGCCAGCGTGCGAATTGGCTCGAAAATGCCGGCACACCAGCAGTCAACGCCCAGCGCGGCAATGCCACGCTCCTCAATAATATTTTTGACAATCTCAATTCCAAAGACGATTTGGATTACACACCGAACGGCGCGCGCACCGGCAATTGGGCTGTTATGTTCGGCGTTGGTTCCCAGGCCAATACCGATCTTGATCCGGCGAATATGGATGGCGGGTGGCACTGGAGTTTCATGGGCTTGAATTGTTACAGCAACAAGAACATGGCCGGCACGGGACCGACATCCGTCTGGGCCACGTGTTTCAATTTTGTCGACCGCGAGTGCGGCACCTTGCAAACCAACGGCGTCGCGCCTGGCAATGGCGATTACCATCTTCGGAGCAGCTCTCCCCTCTGGCAATTGAAGACCCAATGGGTTCTGCCGTATGACCTCGACGGTAACCCGCGCGGAGCCAATGATCCTCCCGGCGTTTTTGCTTTGCCTTCGGCCAAGGCGTGTTCGATTCAAGGTCCGATGTTCGCTTCCAACAATTTCAGCGTCGCGTTCCAAAGCCAAACCGGATCGACTTATTATCTCGAATACGTTGCGGATGTCACCAGTTCGCTCTGGCAATCCGTCGCAAACATCGGCGGCAATGGATCTACTCAAACGCTGGCCGACCCTTCGCCATTTGATTCAAATCGGTTCTACCGGATTCGCATCAGTTCGCCGTAACAATTGGTTTTTCGGTGCATGGCTATGCGCCCCGTCCATGAGATTCTTTGCAGTTTTCGCAGCTCTTCTGCTGGGCTACAGCCATGCCCTCGCTCTGCCCGGCGATGTGAAATGGGCCGCGGTAGAAACCAACGGCTGGGTCGCGCAAATTTGCGTTGAATCGGCGCCGACCAACGCCTCTTTCAACTTCGGTTGGGGAACAAACAACTCGGGCGCTGGCAAGGTGCAGCTCGTCATCAACTCTCCCGGTTTCGAAACTAATGGCAGTCCGGTTTTTCGCACGCGAAGCATTTATGCAACGAAGCAATTGCGCTTCCCCTACGGCATCAACGGCCAATCGATAACTAATTATATCAACGACATCACCATCAATGGAACCGACACGGTCATCCGATGCGCCTTGAGTGATTACGTTTTCGAGAATGACACGATCGAAAACGTGACCATCGCCTCCGATTGGTATGCCACAAACAATCCGAATGCTGATGTGGCGGTAACGAATAATTCGACAATCGCTTTTCCGAAGACTATCGGCAAATGGACATGGCCAAATTACGACCGTATCACCGGCGATACGTACACGCTACGTTGCGTTGCCTTCAATCGCTTTGGTCAAAACGGATCGCCTGTCGCCGCAGTGCAATTTTGGGCGACGGATGCGCACGGCCATTCCGTGACAAATACCGTTTCGCGGATGTCCGTTGACACGGCCATGGGCGACGCCGTTCCGATTTGCGAATTCATTGCGACGATGGACGCTTCCACGTTCACTCAAGGCGACATTATTACAAACAATTTCCGGGCGTTCCCATGGATTGGCGATGACCAAAGTGTTTTAGACACCAGTGACGGGGTCTGGACGGCGAGCGACCCGTTTTATGCGCCTCTCTATTATCTCGCAGACCAGACTAATGCTTACGGAACTGTTTGCGCGGTTGTTGATGCGGATAATGGCAGTGCCGCCGGTGCCGCGCTAACAACCAATCTCGATCCTTTGTCACCGCCGGCCGCGTTCGCGAGCATCTCGCAAGCGGCTCGCGCTATCGAAAATACGAATGCGCTGATTTATCATCACGCCGATGTTGGGGGCGGGATCATCTATTTGCGCGGTAGCAATGCATGGACCGGGGTCAACGGTTCGCCGTCGAACCAACGCGGCAAGACGTGGTTGACCGTGACGAACTTTCCCGGTGAATTGGCCGCCATCTCGAGCAAAAGTGGATCCGGCAACATCAACGGACTCATCAAAATTGCCGGCTTAACGATCAACGCCAACAATGCGTTTACCTTTTCCGGGGTATCCAACCTTTGGTTCAACGCCTGCACCTTTGATGTCACCAATTCATCCCGCGACCTCGTCGACGGCGCGGGCTTTCACTGGGCGACACGCTGCGTCGTCAGCAATTTCGACCAGGGCTTTCTCCATCAAGGCTCGCAAAATATCGTATGGGCTATGGTGCGCGGCACCTCAATTCTCGGCGAATGCCCCGGCAGCCACTCCTATTGTTTCATCGGCAATTTGCGCGATGCGACGAACCGCGTCGCCACGTTTCTTGGGACGTCGTTGTCGGGTTTGCCTCGTCCAACTCAACAACTCATTGTTGCCTACAACAAATTGCTCCGGTCCGATTACGATTCGTCCACGTTCCTGTCATTCTACAACGACACTAATTGTCTCGATGGCGCAGTTTTTTGCCAAAACCTAATTGAAAGCGTTAACACCAATAAGGGCGACGCTTTGATTACTATCCATGGCGATAGCAGTTCTTGTGACGCGACGAATATCATGATCTTCAACAACACCATCATTGGCGGCAAATACAACAGTGCCTATGATGACCTTGGCTCTGCACCGCATGAAACAGTCCTGTGGCGTGAAGCAAATAATGTCATCGGCGACGGCAATCGCAAAAGTGACACCTTCGGCGGCAATAGTCTGGACGGAAATCGCATCGGCAATTGGCCGGTGCTTTACGGTACCGGCATCCAAGGCGATGCATGGCTCGAATACAGTCCTGGCGCTCCGGGGAATTTCCTTAAAGAATTCGCCGGCCTCAATTCCTATCAACCTCCCTTCACCTCTCTTGTGCAACCGCGCGCTGGCATTTCGAACGCATTTTTCTTTCCGGCGTTTGTAGATGACCAGTCCTTTAATGAAACGACCGGTGTTGGAGACGGCGATTATCACCTGACCGCAGCTTCACTCGTTCGTTTCGGTGTGAAGACGATAAGTATGCTGCCGTTCGATATCGAAGGTGCGCTACGCACCGATTCGGATCCACCCGGCGCCTACGCCGTCGCAACATTGCCACCCGCGTTGAGTGCTCATTGGGATAATGGCGTGTTGAACTTTTCTTTTCCGACACAAGTCGGCATTACCTACATTCTCGAACGCAACGGCGATCTGGCGAATGGCCAATGGCAAACTTTCGACATGGCTTTCGGCGACGGAATAGAACAAAGCATCTCTGATACAAATTCTATTCCCGGACAAAACTTCTTCCGTTTGCGTCTGACTTCGCCTTAGTTCGTGCAATCCAATCCATACAAAGTTTGTTTGCTAGGCGCATCGCTCTCGACCGGAAATCGTGGCGTGTCCGCATTATGCGCGTCGACGGTGAAGCTCATCACCGAAACGAAGCCGAACGCACAGATCTCACTCATGGTCGGCAGCCGTTCATCGGAAGCGGTTGAATTATTGGTTAACGGCACGCCTCGGCAATTGCAGATCGTCAATTATCGGATGTCGCCCAAAGCGTGTCATCACGAACACTTGCTTTGGATCACCACGATGGCTTTGCTCTACCGTTTCTTGCCTATCGCCGGGTTGCGACGAAAAATTCTAAATGCAACGCCGTGGCTGAAGGCCGCTGCTGAGGCCGATTTCGCCGCGGAAATTCGTGGTGGCGACAGTTTCAGCGACATCTACGGCCTGCGCCGTTTCATCGAAGGAACCATTCCGCTGCTGACCGTGATGTGGGTGCGCGGGAAGGCTACACAACTGCCACAAACCTACGGACCGTTTAAAAGCGGCGTGGCCCGACGTCTCGCGCGTTACGTCTTGAAACGCTCCTCGACCATTCTTTCGCGGGATCGCGAAAGCATTAAACTGATCGAGCAGCTAACGAACGGCCACCGCACTGCTCAATTCTGTCCCGACGTTGCGTTCGTCCTCGAATCCATCTGTCCCGCCGCGCCACCGATTGAACCGCCATTGCCAAGCGAGAAACCAGCTTGCCTGATTGGATTGAACGTCAACGGCCTTGTCTATAACGGCGGTTACACGCGCGCCAATATGTTCGGCTTGAAACTCGATTACCGCGCGTACGTCAATGACCTCTTGCGCGCGCTTCTCGCTGACAAAAATAATCGCGTTCTTCTCGTTCCCCACACCTTTGCGCCGGATCACAGTCCTGAAAGCGATCCTGCTGCCTCGCGTGAACTGATGAATTCGCTTCCGCCGGAACTCAAATCGCGCGTCCACATCGTTTCGCAGCCGCTCAACCAAAACGAAATAAAAGGCGTCATCGGTCTGACCGATTTTTTCATCGGCACCCGCATGCACGCCTGTATCGCCGCTGTTTCCCAATGCATCCCGACCGTCGCGGTCGCTTACAGTAAAAAATTCGCCGGCGTATTCGATTCCGTCGGCATCGGCGAATATGTTGTCGACGCGCGCACCGCGACGAACGACGAAGCCTTGCGTCGCACTTTGGAAATTTTTAAACAACGCAACCAGTTCGCCGCATCACTTCCTCCGCGTATCGAATCCGCCCGCGCCCAATTGCGCCAAACGTTTACGCAAATCCTCGGCTAACGAATGGTCTTCGGTCTAATAACTCGCGAAGCGTATGGAGTGCGGC
>JAICXV010000081.1 GCA_025934545.1 Verrucomicrobiia bacterium | reverse complement strand
TATTCCAATCGAACGGCATGGCAAAGAGTAAAGTTGACGGTGGCGATTTTGAAGTGTGCGTGTTGAGGCACAGCACGCGGCGGAAATCGAAAAAATGGTGCGCGGTGTAGGGATTGAACCTACGACCCCCACCGTGTCAAGGTGATGCTCTACCACTGAGCTAACCGCGCATTGGGCTCCCGGCGGACCCGCCGAGGGAGAGAAAATAGGCCACAAAAACGCCGCCGTTGCAAGATGGGAATTTTTGGAATGCGGTGGACGCAGCTTTTTTTGGAGTGCGGTGGCAGAGCGCAGCGACGACACCGCTTTCGGATTCTCCGACGGTTGTAGAGATCTGTTTCGCGCCGAATCGGTGTGTCAACACATGGGGCGAAAATCTAAAAGCAGCGCCTCTGCCGCCGCACTCCAAAAGCAAAACCGATCTCAGGCCCTCGACCCTCGACTTTCGCCCTGTTCTTGCTCTACAACTCTGCGATGCGGTTGACACGCCCGCTGGCAATTTATTTTGTCGTCGTCTTCATTGGCGGCGCGTTGTTGGCACCATTGCTCTATAATAGTGCGCAAGCAGTCGCTGCTCATGGCCACGGTCTCAGTGCGGTGGCAAAACAACCGTTCCACCGATACGTCGACCGTTCGGTTCTCGGTCTGGCGCTCATTTGCTTGTGGCCCCTGCTGCGGACAATGGACATTAAATCCTGGCGAGAACTTGGCTTTGCGAATCCTGCCGAAAAATGGCGAGACATCATCCCGGGAATTTTGATTGGTTTTGGTTCACTCGCGATCATCGCCGCCCTCGCGATTGTCAGCGGAGCACGCAAATCTCATTTACCAACATCCGGCCACGAGATTGCCCATCACTTATTAAGCGCAGGAACCGCCTCGATTCTGGTCGCAATCGTCGAGGAAATTCTTTTTCGCGGCGCATTGTTTGGGTCGATGCGAAAAGTGTGGCGTCTGGGCACTGCCATTTTTGTCAGCAGCCTGATCTATGCGCTGGTTCACTTCTTTCAAAAGGTCCCGGAGCCACAAACCGTGACGTGGTCAACCGGCCTGGCAATGCTACCGCAAAAATTCGCCGGGCTGACGGACGTACAAGTGCTCATTCCAAAAGTATTCGTGCTGTTGGTCGCCGGCATCATTCTCGCAGTTGCTTATCAACGCAGCGGCTCGCTGTTTCTATCCATTGGGCTGCACGCCGGTTGGATTTTTTGGCTCAAATCGTATCGGTTCGTATCGACGCCGGTGAACGGAACCGCGACGTGGTTGTGGGGCACCGACGAATTGATCAATGGCTGGATGGCATTGATCGTTTTGCTCATCGTTCTATTTGCAATCCATCGTCTGTATCCACAGAAGAAAAACATGAGGACCGACTGATGAACGTCGCCATCCAAAGGGCGTGGAAAGTCATCGATGCCGGGCTAAATCTTTTTTATCCGCCCGTCTGCCAACTGTGCCGCGAGCAACGAGCGACCTATGACGAAAGCTACATTTGCGCTGTTTGCCGTCGGAAAGCTCGCGCCATCGAACCGCCTTTTTGCAAAAAATGCGGTACGCCCTTTGAAGGCGCAATAACAGCCGAGTTCGATTGCAACGAATGTAAAGACGCTGATTTGAAGTTCGACTCCGCGCGCGCCGCCGTGCGCGTCAATGCCTTCATTCTCGATGTCGTCCACAAATACAAATACGCGCGCTGGTCGTGGTTTGAAAAATATCTGGGCGACTTGCTTGTCAACGCAGCGTCGTGGGAACTCGGGACGGACCATTGGGATTTTATCGTTCCGGTCCCATTGCATTCGTTGAAGCGAAGGGAGCGAGAATTCAATCAGGCCGAGCGATTGGCCGGCTATTTGAGTCGCGCCACGAAAATCCCCGTAAACAATTCCGTCCTTGAACGCGTTACGCCTACGCAATCGCAAACACGGCTCACGCGCCAGGAGCGCGCCGAGAACGTCCGCAAAGCTTTTGCGCTTCGCGGCAAAGTCGATCTCAAGGGCAAAAACATCGTGTTGATCGACGACATCCTCACCACCGGCGCAACCACCAGCGCGTGCGCCGCTATTCTCCGCAAAGCCGGTGCTGCGAAAATTCAGGTGTGGACCGTCGCCCGCGGTGGTTAACCCGTATCCGCCGAGGTGACGAGGCGGATTTGAAAACCGACGCCACCCCGTCCGCCTCGTCACCTGGGCGGCTACGATACGAACTTGAATCCAGCCAAAACATAGCGATGTTTGCTTATGGTCACCGTTAATCCTCTTGGGCAGTCCGGTTTTCGTTTTGTTGCGGGATCAACCGTTCTCTACGTTGATCCATATCTCAGCGACGCCGCTGAACGAAAAGAAGGCCCCGAATTTCACCGGCAAGTTCCAACTCCGATTGCGGCCCACGAAGTGACCGATGCCAACGTCGTCCTCATCAGTCACGCCCATACCGATCATTGCGACCCGATCAGTGTGAGCACGATCGCGATGCAATCGCCGCAAGCTATTTTTATCTGCACCTACGAAAGTGTTCCCGTGCTGGAAAAGGCCGGCGTCGCCGCGGCCAAAATCCAACTTGCCTCTGAAGACATCTCGCCATTGACGAAAGATATTTCCTACGCCGCCATTCCCGCCGCGCACCCCACGTTGGACCGTGATGGGCAAGGGCGACTTCGGCGCTGTGGTTTTTTGCTCCACTTCGAAAATTGTCTGGTCTACCACGCGGGTGATACCAGTCCGCATCCCGAGATTTTCCGTGCACTGGAAGGGAAAGAAATCGATTACGCGTTTTTGCCGGTGAACGAAAAAAATTTCTTTCGCGATGAAAAAGACATCATCGGCAACATGAGCGTGCGCGAGGCCTTTCATTTCGCTGAAAGAATCGGCGCGCAAAGATTGGTGCCGATGCATTACGACATGTTTGAACCGAACAGCGTGTTCCCGGCGGAAATCGAATTGCTCTACGAAAAGCTCCAACCAACGTTCAAACTGGAATTTCTTTTACCGGGCAAGGAATACGCGCTCAGTCCTGCGCTCGATATGGTGCATTGATCACATTCGACGATAGATCATCTCCAACGTGATCACCGAATAGGCGGTGACAAGAGCCGGGTCCTTTTCCCACCAACGTCCGGCGGCGTTCTGCCACGAACCATCGCCCTTCTGCAAATCAAGCAGCTTCGTCGCCACCGCCCTGCGCCAGTCGACCGATTTGCCGTTGTTGAACGTTAGTTCATCCACATTGCAGATCGTCAGCCCTTTCGTCATCAAATGGAGATAATAGTAGAGGCCTTGCTGACCCATGGCCGGGTTTTCGTCCACGGTCCAATTATCTTTCAGCCAGCTCATAACCGCGGCGACACGCGGGTCGTCCTGCTTCAAATCGGCGTAGACGTAGCTCAGCAGGCCCGCGTAACTGATCGATCCATACGATCGCAACGCAACGCGCCCGCTCGCATTCGTCGTCGAGCCCGCTTTACTTTCGCTGGGCGTGTAAACAAATCCGCCCCTGTCTTTCGCGTCTTCGGAAACCCACGCCGCCTTGTTATAAGCCGGCAAGTTCTGGCAACTCTGAATAAAATGGATCGCTGCTGCCCAATTTAAATCGCCTGCCGCGCTGGACTTATCGCGATCCAAATACTTCGTGTAATACAGAGCCTCCAACGCCGTGAGCGTATTGTTCATGTCCGAATGATCGTGCTTGTCGCCGTAACCAACTCCGCCATCAAATGGCGAATCGATTTTTCCTTTCTCATTCAAATCCACTTGTTGGCCCATCAACCAACTGCGCGCGTGCCGCAGCGTTGCATCGTATTTCGGGTCCTTCGCCGTGACCAAAGCCATCATGCAAATGGACGTGTTGTAATTCTGCAATTCCTGAGCGTAAATGCCTCCGTCCGGTTTGACGTTGGAGAGAATAAATTCGTAGCCCTTGCGAACTTGGGCCGAAGGACTCCGTTGAAATCTCCCCGACGGTTCGCCCACGAATGCTTCCAGTGCCAGCGCAGTCACCGCGGGATGATCAGCCGTCGACCAACATCCGTTAGTTTTTTGATTGGCACTTAGCCAGTCGAGCCCTTTATCGATGGCATGTTTAATTTCGTTGGCGAACGAAACGTCACGTGTCCCAGGAACGGCTGCTGATACGGAGACCGAACAAACGAAAGCGATTCCACAAATCAGTTTTTTGACAGTCACTACTGAAGTGTTCCACAAGCGCGCCTTGCCGCAAGGACGGAGCCGTTACGGAGGGGTTTCCGTCAATATTTGCCGCAACACGTTGAGTAACCGTTCCGCCGTATAAGGCTTCGGAACAAAATAACGCAAACCAACGGCGGAATCGCGACTGCGGCCATCGTTGGCAACCAGCCCGCTCGAACCAATAATTTTCACCTGCGGATTGATTGCTTGCAGGGCGACGATTGTGGCCGGGCCATCCATCACCGGCATCATCATGTCCGTTAAAACCACGGCGATGCTCGCTCGATGTTGCGCGTAGAGAGCGACTGCCTCGGCGCCGTTGGCGGCGCACAACACGCGGTATCCGAAACATTCCAAGGTTTGCGACGTGATGCTGCGGATATTTTCCTCGTCATCGACGACCATGACGATTTCGCCACGCCCATGCGGCAGCGAACTTTGTTCGGCAATCATTTGCGCGGCTGATTCCCGGCTCGGATTGGCCGGCAGATAAACTTTGAACGTCGAACCTTTCCCCAATTCGCTGTAAACATTGATGAATCCCTGGTGACCTTTGACAATCGTCAAAACCGTCGCCAACCCCAGGCCCGTTCCTTTGCCGAGCTCTTTCGTCGTGAAAAAAGGATCGAACATTTTTTCCTGCACTTCCGGCGTAATGCCGCTGCCGGTATCCGTGACGGTCATGACGACATACGGCCCGGGAGCGCCGTCCGGATGCATCTTCGCGTAACCGCCATCGATGATCCCGTTGCTTAAATCAACCGACAATTTTCCGCCCTGCGGCATTGCGTCCCGCGCATTGACGCACAAATTCATCAACACCTGGTGAATGTGCGTCGGGTCGGCGTCGACGGTCCAAAGGTCTTTGGCCGAGTGTAAATCAAAGTCGACGTTTTTTGGAAAAGTATCGTGAATGACCTTTTCAATTTCCTTGGCAAGATGACGGACATCGACCGCCGCGCGCCTGCCTTCAACACCGCGCGCAAAGGTCAGGACTTGGCGCACAAGATCCGCGCCGCGCTGACTGCTGCTTTCGAGGGTATCGAGAATCGCCTTCTCCCGTGGCGTTTTGGCGTTGTCCCGTAAAATCTGTACGCCCATCAAAATGGGCGCGAGAACATTGTTCAAATCGTGCGCAATGCCGCCGGCCAGAGTCCCGATACTCTCCATCCGTTGCGCGCGCAACATCTGTCCTTCCAACTTCCGTTGATGCGTCACATCGCTGTTGATCGTCAACACCGCTTTTGGTTTTTGATCCTGGCCGAGAATCAACGTCCCGCGCGACAAAACCATTACCTCGCGCCCATCCTTCGTCACCTTCGTCAACTCGCCCGACCATTCGCCTTGCGTGGTGACCGTTTCGAGAATCTGCCGATACTTGGCCTGGTCCTTATGCATCTCGATGGACTTCTTGCACATCGCTTCGGCGCGGCTCCAGCCGTACAAACGTTCTGCTCCTTTATTCCAATAAATAATCCGGTCATCCAGGCTCTGCACAATGATTGCGTCCGGCGTCAGTTCCAGCAAGGCGGCCTGCTCGGCGAGCCGTTCTTCGACTTCGCGCCTGCGCTCCTCGGCGCGTATGCGGTTCAACGCTCCGGCGGCGTGGTCTCCGAACAACTGCAACAACTCCAGGTCCACTTTGTTATACGCGTTGAGCCGATAACTCTGCATCGACAGGATACCAACCGTATTTCTGCCCAACCGCATCGGAACCAGCATTAGCGATTTCGACGGTTTGGATTTATCTCCGAACATGCGGGAACTCTTGTCCGCTCCTTCATGTTCCTTCCGCAAAACCAACTGCGCGCCACCAACGAGCACGTTGCGCGCGCGCGGCGACGGCGAATCCCGGTGAAACGTCGGCTGCACCGATACGCGTTGGCCTTCGATTGTATCCAACGTAATCAGCGCGGTGATGAGGTCAGTATCGGGATCATACAAATCGAGGGTTGCGCAATCCCATTTGAACAGTTCGTAGGCTGCATCGACGATAATGTTCGCCGCCTCAGCCGCCGTCGAAGCGATATTTAAACTATTTCCCAGCCGCGACAACACCTCCAATTCCTGTTCGTGCCGTTTGTGTTGCGTGATGTCTTCAGCGATTCCGAGCAAGCGGTAAACTTTTCCGTCCGGATCGCGAATCGGATAACCGCGATCTCGAATCCAACGGACATCTCCGTCCGGGCGAACAATTCGATACGTGTGATCGCAGCCGCACACGGCGAGTTCAGCCCGTGCTTCCATCACGTGTGCGCGGTCGTCGGGATGGACATAGTCAAACCACGCTTCGGCCGATTGGAATAGAGAGTCGTGATCGCGTCCCCAGATTCGTTCGAACGCCGGACTGAGATAAAGCATCTGCCGCTGGATCGGATCCAAAACCCAAAACACCGCATTTACATTCTGTGCAAATTGGTGGAAGTGCTCGTCGCTGCCGCGCAAAAGCGCTTCCGCGTTTTCACGCGTAATGGGTTGCCTGGCCGGTCTCGGTGTTGGCGGCATAATCGTGAGCACGCTTGTCATTGGCATGCGTCCCCGGCGAACCAACTCCCAAGGTGCCTAACGGATTCAATCGGAGGATTCCACAGTGCGGCCCCATCAGCCAGCCATTTATTTCCCACCATCGGACGAATGTTGCGCATACTCTAATCTACAAACCACATTTCTTTCTCGCTGAATCGTCTCAAAGCTTCGTGATTTCGTTGCCCGGCCCAATTCGCGAACCCCGCCTTTGCAAAAGCCATGCCAGCCGTTGACTAGATTTAGGATGGGAAGGAAACTGCTGTTAGTGTTTGTGAGCCTTGCGCCTGCGCGTTCGGCCTTTCGTCCTCCTATCTCCTCACTTGCCAGAAACTTGACAGTCTGTGTCGCTTCGGGACAACAGCTCAATAATCGGACCGCGGATTTAGTCCGCTTCAGCGTCAGGGTTTTGTTTCGTTAACCCTGCAATCCCCGCAAATACGCCACCACCAAATCCGGCAACACCGAACTGTATCCCCCTTCCAAAACACTGAACGTCGGCACGCCAAAGTTGCGCACGCGTCCGCCCAGCCATTGAAAATCTTCCGCCTCCAACGTCTCAGAGGCCAGCGGGTCATTGGCATACGCATCAAATCCCGCCGATACCGCAATTAAATCCGGCTTGAACTTCTGCACTTCGGCAAACGCCTTTTCCAATACTTTGCGATATTCCTCACGCGGAGTCTGCGGCGCGACCGGAAAGTTGAAACAATTCGTCCCACGATGTGTCTGACCAGTTCCGGGGTAGGCCGGATATTGATGAATCGAAACGAACAAACATCCCTCCTGTCCGAGCAAAATATCCTCCGTGCCGTTCCCGTGATGGACATCGAAATCATAAACCGCGACCCGCTTGAACCCCTGCGCGCGGGCTTCGAGGGCCGCAATCGCAATCGAGTTCAAGTAACAAAAGCCCATTGCCTGAGCCTTCATCGCGTGATGTCCGGGTGGTCGCATCAGGCTGAAACCGATTTTCCCGCCCTTCGCGCTATGCAATGCTTGCAATGCGCCGCCCACGGAACGTCGCGCATGACTGGCGATGTCCGGGTAAGCCGGCGTGTCGGC
>JAICXV010000412.1 GCA_025934545.1 Verrucomicrobiia bacterium | reverse complement strand
TGAAGGCGACAGGCCGCAAGAAGCTGATCATGGCGGCGCTCTGGACCGAGGTGTGCCTGGTGCATCCCGCACTGGATGCCATCGCCGGCGGGTTCGATGAGGACGTTGCCGAAAACGTAAGTTTGATGATACAGTGGCGAACTTTGCAACGTGGCCGAATCTTCTGCATCGACCAAATCCAATTCGCGATTCCCGCCTTCGATCCAGTTGTTTCGAACGACCAAACCCGCCGAACGATCTTTTAAATTATTCCCCGGACAACCCGCACGGAGCGGCCCGAATCGATTGTATTGAAACGTGATTCCAAGCGCCTCGGTATAAGCGTTGTGCTCATAAACACTGCCGCTGTTGCCGTTGCCGTAGATATAGCACGATTCAACGAGAATGTTTGTCGAAACGATGTCGCCCGATGAAACGAACAATCCGTTGCCGCAATCGTCGATCGTGCAATTACGAAACGTGATGTTCTCGCCTTTCTCGACCCAAATGCCGGCGGCGTTATTCACGTAAGCGCCGGTTGTCTTGTCCCAATTTGTATATGTGTAAGGCGGGCGCGCGCTGCGAATCTCCAGATTTTCGATCGTGATGTATCGCGGCATTGTATCCGCCGGCACATTGGCGCCGCCGATTTTGATCAGCGACCGATTGGCTCCCCAATAGTTCAAGGCCAATCGCGTAGTCGCGTTCGAACCGCTGATAATCGGCAATTCGCCATTCGGCCCGGGAACACCGCGAATGGTAATAGGCGCGGTTTCGGTGCCGCGACGGCAGATCACAAATTTTTGGGTATAAGGATCGCGCGTGTAATCAACCAGAACGGTGTCTCCGGCATTGAGCGATTCCCACGGGACCTTGTTGAGGTTGGTGAGCGTTTGTGTCGGCCCGACCTCGTAAGTCGCTGCCGACGCTGCACAGGTGCAGAGCAGCAGAAGGCTGAACAGGAACTTGTGCATTCGCTACAGTTATACTGCAAAAACTACATTTACGGAAGCTCTGAAGACTTGGAAATCTCAACGCCCAACCCTATCTTCAAACCCATGACCCGCAATCGCTCCCAAGCCCTTTCTCGTCGCGAAGCCATCAAAGGCATCGCCGCCGTAGGTGCTGCGGCGGCGATGGGTGGTTGTGTCACAACAAAGAACGATTCGAAAATTATCGCACGCGAAAATCACAAGGAAGGAACGCGCGATTGGTTATTGCAGAAGACCGCTGTCGATCCTAAGACAAAGTTTCGCTGTCCCTGGATCGAAGGCTATTGTTCGCGCACATCGGTCACTGCGGGCGAGTCGATTGATATTTGCGTTAGCACCAACCCAGCATCGCCATTTCGAATTGAGATTTATCGGATGGGTTATTACGGCGGGGCGGGCGGACGCAAGGTCGCGGAACTCGGTCCATTCCGCGGCACGATCCAACCCGATCCACCCATTGGCCCAAAACGATTACGCGAGTGCAAATGGGAACCAGCCACGACCATCAAAATCCCACACGATTGGGTCAGTGGCGTTTACATTGGCAAGCTAACGGCCGAACGCGGTGGATGGCAGAGCTACGTCATCTTCATCGTGCGCGATTCGCGTCGGGCCGATTTATTGTTCCAATGTTCCGATACGACCTGGCAGGCCTACAATCGTTGGCCGAGCCAATTCGCGCTCTATGACGATGGCAAAAACCAGTGGTATTGGGGACCGGGTATCGACATCAGTTTCGACCGGCCGTACGGAAAATATTGCCAGATCCTAAATGCGCCGCTCTCGACCGGCTCGGGCGAATTTTTCCTGTGGGAATTTCCATTCGTCTATTGGATGGAAGCGTTGGGCTACGACGTGACTTACGTCTCGAACATCGACACGCACATCCGCCGCAATGAGTTGTTGCGCGCGAAGGGATTTATCTCCATCGGCCACGATGAATATTACTCGATTGAGATGTATAACAATTTGCAGTGGGCGATCGCGCACGGGTTAAACGTCGGATTTTTCTCGGGCGACGCGGTGTGCGGACGAATTGATCCGCGCCCGAATTCGAGTGGCGTACCGAACCGGATTTTTTCGCGCATTGATTTTTTCGGCCCGCGCACAGACGCAGACGTAAAACGATTGCCGACAATGGGCCTCTTGCCGCACGTCAGTCCCAACGCCAACCAATTGATCGGCGCACGCACGGTTGCGCCGATGACCGGCGGCGCCGATTGGGTTTGTTCCCTGCCCGATCATTGGATTTTCGAAGGCACGGGCATGAAACACGGCGACAGTATTCCGGGATTGGTCGGCTGGGAATGGCATGGCGACCCCGCGAATCTCCCGGGCCTGGAAATCATTTCGACAGGCAAAACGCAATCGGAACCGGGCAAATTGAACGGCGGCGTCTACACCGCAACGACGTATCCAGGCCCGAAGGGAAACACCGTGTTCAACGCCTCGACCTGTTGGTGGGCCGACGGATTAAGTAAACCGCCGGGCTACGTTCGGCCTTCCGTCTACACTACCCCACAAGGCGTCGACAAACGCGTCCAAAAAATCACCTCGAACATTTTGAATCGGTTCATCGCCTGAGCGCGCGCGAGTTCGCGGTTGTTGACCGATGCGGTAGAATGATCTTCAGCAATTATGCAGACCGCAAACGCAGTTCATGGCCGGGGCGCGCCCTTTAATCCGGCAAATCGGTTTGAAGAACTGCATTTCGAAGCGGACGCCGATGCGGATGCTGCGTTGTCCGTCGACGATGTCGCCGACGCGAGACCAGCTCGCACGAAGTATTTCAAAGACAAAACGCAATCGGTCCTCACACACAACGATTCGCCGGACGTCGGTTTTGACACGGGCATCAATCCGTATCGCGGCTGCGAGCATGGTTGTATTTATTGCTACGCGCGACCGACGCACGAATATTTGGGTTTTTCGGCCGGGCTCGATTTCGAGAGCAAAATCATGGTCAAAGAGGATGCGCCGAAGTTGTTGCGCAAGGAATTGATGTCGCCGCGTTGGCAACCTCGCGTCGTCGTCATGAGCGGCAATACTGATTGTTACCAACCAGTTGAGCGCAAATTGGAAATTACGCGGGGATGCCTGGCGGTTTTTGCAGAATTTCGCAATCCGGTTTCAATCATCACGAAGAACCATCTCGTGACCCGCGACATCGATTTGTTACAAGACCTCGCGAAACACGAGGCCGCGGCCGTCTTTATTTCGGTTACGACCCTGGATTCGGATTTAGCGCGTGTGATGGAACCGCGGACATCGATGCCCAGGCAACGGATCGAGGCGATCAAAAAACTTTCAAGCGCGGGCATTCCAGTCGGCGTGATGGTTGGGCCGACAATTCCAGGACTCACCGATCACGAGATGCTTTCTATTATTGAGCGGGCGACGGATGCAGGCGCGCAATATGCCGGATACACTTTGGTGCGCTTGCCGCATGCGGTGAAGGACTTGTTCGAGAAATGGCTCGAAGTCCACGCGCCCGGGAAAAAGGACAAAGTGCTGAATCGAATCCGCGCCATGCGCGACGGAAAATTGAACGATCCAAATTTCGGATCGCGCATGACCGGTCACGGAATTTTTGCGGAACAAATCGACAAGACGTTCGAGGTCGCTTGTCGCAAAGCGGGTATCCTGGGACGAAGACCGGTGCTGTCGCCGACGGCATTTCGGCGTCCGTCCGGCGCCCAAATGGAATTGCTCTAGCTCGCGAAGATTTTGTCCATGCGAGTGGACAAATCTTTCAACCCTTCGGGAGTGTCGCCGCCGCCTTGCTCGGCAATGCCCCAGCCGTTGTAACCAATCTTGTCGAGCGCGGCCAT
>JAICXV010000525.1 GCA_025934545.1 Verrucomicrobiia bacterium | reverse complement strand
GATCAATCGGAATACAGTGACCGCCCAGTCCAGGTCCGGGATAAAACGGCATGTAACCAAACGGCTTGGTTTTCGCCGCATTGATCACTTCCCAAACATCAATCCCCATCGCGTCATAAACCACTTTAAGTTCGTTCACCAAAGCGATATTCACGCCGCGAAAAATATTTTCGAGCAACTTCGTCGCTTCCGCCGCGCGGCAGGACGACACTGGAATAATCGTCTTGATCGCCTTCGCATAAAGCTCAACCGCCTTCTTCAAACAGGTCGGCGTCAGTCCACCGACAACCTTCGGAATCGTTGCAACCTTGCTGTCCGGATTGCCCGGGTCTTCGCGCTCAGGCGAAAACGCCAAATGAAAATCCGTTCCGGCCTTCAACCCTGAGCCATTCTCCAAAACCTGCTTCAAATCTTCATCCGTCGTGCCGGGATACGTCGTCGATTCCAGCGACACCAACGTGCCCTTTTGCAAAAACGGTGCAATCGCTTCACCCGTCTTGATGATGTAAGAAATATCCGGCTCGCGATTTTTATTCAGCGGAGTCGGCACGCAGATGATGACGGCATCGATTTTTCGAATGTTGCTGAAATCCGTCGACGCGCTCAGACGTCCGGCCTTGACCTGCTCAGCAATCGCCGTCGCTTCGATATGTTGGATATAACTTTTGCCCGCGTTAATCGCTTTGACCTTCGCTCCGTCGATGTCCAGGCCGATCACTTGCACGCCGTTGCGGGCGAATTGCAGGCACAGGGGCAGGCCGACATATCCCAGACCGATAATCGCAATTTTCACAAGGGTCGAGCATAGCAAAACCGGAGCGCCGCGTCGCGTGTTTTTTGCGAAAATTTCCCGCGCAATGAATGGCTGTGCGCCTGCTGCTAAGCGCGTGCCAAAATTTCCGCAGTCAAAAACTTTTCAAAAGTTTTTCCCTTGAGAAAAACGGATAAGCTGCGAGAGTTCAGACAGATTTCAGATTGTTCTTTGCCAAAGTTTAATGCTTTAACCCTGCCATGTTCGTGCTTAGAAACAAAGTCCTTGAACCGTAAATAAAACATATAGGGACCTTAACCTCGGTTGCGGCCGACAGGCCTTGACTGGAAGTTGAAAACAATCGACTCGGTCCCACCTTTGTTCCTGTGCGTTCAAAGGAACTGTTTATACACGGCATTGCGGTGGGGTTAATTTTTCATCGCTCCAAACACCTTTGTGTTTGGAGCTTTTTTGTTGCTGCAAAATTCTTGCGGTCGTCGTGTTCGATGCTTATTTTTTGTTTAGATGACTGCCGATATCAGGAAGCTCATTCACGCGACGCCATTTGTGCCATTTACGATTCATCTGGCCGATGGTGGGGCGCTTCACGTCCCGACAATTGATCATGTTTCAATTGCGCCCGAAGGTGGCCGCGTGGTCGTTTGGGACAACGAAGGTTTAGCTGATGTTTTGTCATCTCTTCTCATCAGCCGCATCACTGTTGGCAAGCAATCGGGCTCCCGTGCTTCGCGTAAGTAGAAGCTTTTTTTCGACGCGGCCAGAGTTATGTTAACTCTGTGAACGACCTTTTCTCCGCTCAACGCGAAGAACCAGCCGCTCAACCCGAGCCGCAGGAAAAATCCATCGTTTCCCAAAAGCCGCTCGCCGCGCGCATGCGCCCGCGCAACCTCGACGAGTTCGCCGGCCAAAAACACATCCTCGCTCCCGGCCAACTCCTTCGACGTGCTATCGAAGCCGACCGCATTCAATCGCTAATTTTCTACGGCCCGCCCGGCACCGGCAAAACTTCCCTCGCGCAAATTATCGCCAACCAAACCCGCAGCAAATTCGAACGCCTCAGCGGCGTCGAATCCAACGTCGCCGACATGCGCCGCGTCCTCGCCGCTGCCGGCAATCGCCAGGAAAACACCGGCCTGACCACTATTCTTTTCATCGACGAAATCCATCGCTTCAACAAAGCGCAACAGGACATTCTCTTGCCCGACGTCGAAAGCGGCGTCGTCCGATTAATTGGCGCGACGACGCACAATCCATTTTTCTTCGTCAACTCACCGCTCGTTTCGCGTTCGCAAATTTTCGAACTCCAATCCCTCACCGAAGACGACCTCGTCGAACTTCTCCAGCGCGCCTTGCGCGACGAAGAGCGCGGCCTCGGCTTCATGAAAATCAAAGCCGACGATGAAGCCTTGCGCCACCTCGGCAAAGTTGCCGATGGCGACGCGCGCAAATGCCTTAACTCGCTCGAAATCGCTGCGCTAACGACGGCGCCCCAGCCTGATGGCACCGTCCACATCACCCTCAGCGTTGCCGAACAATGCATCCAGAAAAAAGCCGTTGTTTACGACGGCGATGAAGATGCCCATTACGATACCATTTCCGCGTTCATCAAATCCATGCGCGGAAGCGATCCTGACGCGACCCTTTATTGGCTCGCCAAAATGATTCATGCTGGCGAAGACCCGCGCTTCATCACCCGCCGCATGTTGATTTGCGCCGCCGAAGACGTCGGCCTCGCCGATCCCATGGCTCTCGTTCTCACCATGGCCGCGCATCAAACCGCCGAATTCGTCGGCTGGCCCGAAGCGCGTATTCCGATTGCCGAAGCTGCCATCTACATCGCGACCGCCAACAAAAGCAACAGCGCCTACCTCGCGATTGGTGCCGCGATGGAAGATGTCGAAAAAGGTCGAACATTGGCAGTGCCGCAACACCTCAAAGACTCACACTACAAAGGTGCAAAAAAACTGGGTCACGGCAAAGGCTACCAATACTCCCACGATCACCCGGACCATTTCGTTCCGCAGGATTATTTAGGCGCGGCGAAGCGCTACTACGAACCAACAGAGCAGGGGACCGAAAAGAAAATCAAAGAGCGCGTCGACAAATGGCGCGCCCAAATCGCTTCGCTGCCAAAAGGAAAATAACCTTAAAATAGCGCGCGAAGCGTCATGGAGTGCGTTGCCGTCCGGCGCTTTACTTCCCTTCAACCATCTCGCGCAAATCCGCCCGCGTCCACGCCCACACCGCGCAAAACACATAAATCAATCCCGCAGCCCATTGCACCGTCGACAGCGCTACATAAAACGTATGCACGCTGCGAAATTGTGCCCGATCAACCAACCGCCGCGTTTCCAAATCAATTTGCCGATCCAAAACCGGATG
>JAICXV010000178.1 GCA_025934545.1 Verrucomicrobiia bacterium | reverse complement strand
GGTTGGATTCTAATTCGCGGCGCGACTTAAGGACGAACGTCTACAAAACCAGTCGCGGCCCAACGTCGGTCCATTCCAATTTTCCAAGATGGAACTGCCGCGCTTTCATCTCCGCGTCCCACGCGTGGAAGGCAAAATATTCCGTCTTATCATCCGGTCCAACTACGATTGAAACGTGGCCCGGACCGATCAGGTCGGAATTTGTCCTCATCACGCGCGGCCCGTTTTCATTTCCCGAATCGTCGTAAGGCCCGAGAACATTGTCCGCGATTCCGTAATCGACACCGTAAGTGTCATTTTCATAACAGCCGCCGCTGTAGAAGCAGAAATATTTTCCGCCATGTTTGCGCACGCACGGGCCTTCGAGCGTGTGCCAATCGTAGGTCCCGTGATACATCGGCATGTAACGATTCGCCTTGAAAAGCTGCCAATCGGCACGCGACCGCAAAACGGTGCGTTCTTCGCCGGCCAGCTTCGTCATGTCGATCAAGCGATCCACGACCAGACCAGTGCCGGCGTTAAAACCGTTGTCGGTATCGAGAAAATCGCGTGCATAAAAAAGATACCACTGCCCGTCGTCGTCGCGGAACGCATGGGCATCGATGGCAAATGAACAATCCTCGGGATGTTCCATCAAATATCCGACGTCTTCAAATGGTCCGCCCGGATTTTTGCTTCGCGCCACGCGCAACCGATGCTTCAACTCAGCGCCGTCCATGTTGACGGAGTAATATAAATAGAAAAATTTTCCGTCATACGCCGTTTCCGGCGCCCAAAATTCTCCGCCGCGCAACGAATCGGGAACGCGTAACGCGCCGCCAATGGATGTCCAATCGTGGAAGTTTTTCGAATGCAACAACGGAAAGGCAAATTCATGTCCACCAATCTTTGCGCTGGTCATGTCTTCCGCATTCGCGTGATCGCTCGGAATAACGGGTCCTGTCCCGACCGCGTAATATTCACGATTGAATTTCCAGGCGAACGGATCGGCGAAATAATTCCGGTAAACCGGTTGATGAAGTTGTGCGAGCATCCCGCCTTTAATCTACTCAGGAATCGCCGCTTGCCAAATTGCAGGTCGGGCATTATCAACTCAATTCAACTTTGCAATATGGGATTCTTTGACCGCTTTCGCAGACCTGCCGACGCTGACTCCGTCTACCGCAAGGCTATAGTTGAACTTGTTCTGGGGATGTTGCGCGACAAAAACGGTCGCATTCACGTCGAGGATGCGGTTAGCGCGGCAGCGACGATTGTTGCAGAGCGCTGCATTGATGCGACAGGCGATTATCCGCTCAGAAGTCACGACTTTGCCCCGGGATCCAGCGTGTTTTCGACAAAGGCGAACGAACTAATTTGCGGAGACGTCTGCGAGGGAGGCATCAGTCATGTTTCACCGAATTCCATCATTGGAGTATTACGTTCTCGGCTCAATCGCGGCACGTATCCAGACGTTGAGTTTCCAGATTTGGTCCAGATTTTCCGACAGTTTGCTCAACGTATTGGCAATCCAGCCGAGTGGGGCAAGGTTCCATTGTCGGTCCCCGCAGCCCACTATCCGTTTATCCCTCCTCTAAAGATCGGCTACGAAAGCCGGCCAAAAGTTGATGGAATTTTCTCTGATATCCGAGATGACAAGGCCAGATGCCTGCGCATCGCAGCGGAAGCGTTAGCCGACATCCTGGCTATGGTGGCGTCAGCAATTGATCATAAGCTCGTTTTGACGTTAGCGATTGAGACAATCAACGGAATGGCCAAGACCGCACCCATGACGGATCAGGCAATGCAGAAAGTCCAGCAATCGAAAGCATAAATGACCGATTACCGTTGATTGAGGACTAGCGTTCGCTTGACGGCATCGAACGTGGGCAGTACGGTTGCCGATGTGCGGGGAGCCTGCCTCAGGCGGCTGAGATCTTCCGGTGGAAGAGACCCGTTGAACCTGATCCAGGTAATGCTGGCGAAGGGATGCACGATTCCGTTCACCCTTTCGCCGCAAAAAGGAAAATATGATTGCGACGAAAGATTCGTTCGAACCCCATAGCAGCGACGCCCTGCCGAATTCCAAAAAAGTTTTTGTCGCCGGTACACTCAACCCCGATATTCGCGTGCCATTCCGCGAAATCTCGTTGACCCCGACGAAGTCTTTCAACGGCCGCATCGAAGTTAACGAGCCTGTTCGCGTTTACGATTGCAGCGGTCCGTGGGGCGATCCCGAATTTCGCGGCACGGTCGAGCAAGGATTGCCGGCGTTGCGCCGCGACTGGATTTTGAAGCGCGGCGACGTCGCCGAATACGATGGCCGGATGGTGAAGCCGCAGGACGACGGATACTTGTCCGATGTGCATCGTGCGAAAACCGCTGCGGCCGGTCTGCAATCGACCAATACCGCGCGCCGGCCATTGCGAGCGAGCAAAGGTCATCCCGTCTCACAACTCTGGTATGCGCGCCAGGGCATCATTACGCCGGAGATGGAGTTCATCGCTATCCGCGAAAATCTCGGGCGCGAAAAGCAAAAATCTGAAATCCGAAATCCGAAATCCGAAATTGCACGGAATAATCTGGCGCATCGTCATCCCGGCAACTCCTTCGGTGCGGCCATTCCGCAAGAAATCACCCCCGAATTTGTGCGCGATGAAGTGGCGCGCGGTCGCGCGATAATTCCCACTAACGTGAATCATCCGGAATCGGAGCCGATGATCATCGGCCGGAATTTTTTGGTGAAGATCAATGCCAACATCGGTAACTCGGCGGTCGCCTCGACGATTGAAGAAGAAGTCGAGAAGATGCGTTGGGCGATCAAGTGGGGCGCGGACACGGTGATGGATTTGTCGACCGGCAAAAATATTCATGCGACGCGCGAATGGATTTTGCGCAATTCTCCCGTGCCGATTGGGACGGTCCCGATCTATCAAGCGTTGGAAAAAGTCGGTGGCAAAGCGGAGGAACTCACCTGGGAAATGTATCGCGACACGTTGATCGAGCAATGCGAACAAGGCGTTGATTACTTCACCATCCACGCCGGCGTTTTGCTCCGTTACATTCCGCTGACCGCTCAACGCGCCACCGGTATTGTTTCGCGCGGAGGATCGATCATGGCCAAGTGGTGCCTCGCTCATCACAAAGAAAATTTTCTCTACACCCATTGGGATGAAATTTGCGAAATCATGGCGCAATACGATGTGAGCTTTTCGATCGGTGACGGCCTTCGCCCCGGTTCCATTGCTGACGCCAATGACGAAGCGCAATTCGGCGAATTGAAGACACAGGGCGAATTGACCACGCGCGCGTGGGATCGCGGCGTGCAGGTCATGAACGAAGGACCGGGCCACATCCCGATGCACATGATTCATGAGAACATGACCAAACAACTGGAATGGTGCCACGAAGCGCCGTTCTACACGCTGGGGCCGCTGACCACCGATATCGCGCCTGGCTACGACCACATCACCAGCGCGATTGGCGCGGCCATGATTGGCTGGTACGGTTGCGCAATGCTTTGTTACGTCACTCCGAAGGAACATCTCGGTCTGCCGAACAAAAAGGACGTCAAAGACGGCGTCATTGCCTACAAAATTGCCGCTCACGCTGCCGATTTAGCGAAGGGCCATCCCGCCGCGCAATATCGCGACAATGCCTTGAGCAAAGCGCGCTTTGAATTTCGTTGGGAAGACCAGTTCAACCTCGGGCTGGATCCGGAAACCGCGCGCGAATTTCACGACGAAACTTTGCCACAGGAAGGCGCCAAGAGCGCCCATTTCTGTTCCATGTGCGGCCCGCATTTTTGCTCCATGAAGATTACCGAAGACGTCCGCAAGTTCGCGGCAGAGCAGGGGATCAACGAAGACGAAGCATTGAAAAAGGGAATGGAAAGCAAAGCGCGCGAGTTCGTCGACAAAGGCGCCGAGGTTTATTCGAAGGCCTGATTAGAGAGCTGGCAGGGCCAGATTGATGAGGTGTTGGAACGGGTGAAAGCCCTTATGTTCGCGCAATTTCGTTTCGCGCGAGCGCGCTTTGTCTTGTTCGAACAAATCAATATGTTGCGCCGCGAAGTTCGCGTCCAACACGTTGACGTTCACTTCAGCGTTCAAGCGCGTCGAACGATTGTCAAAATTTCCTGAGCCGATGGAAACGAGCGTGTCATCGACGATCATCAGCTTCACGTGCAGCATCGCCATTTGATATTCGTAAATTTTCACGCCGGCCTCCAGCAGTTCGGGATAGTGCTTCTTTGACGCAACGCGGATCAATTTGCTGTCGATGAGTTCGCCTGGGACGATGATTTCAACTTTCACACCGCGTTTCGCGGCAGCGACGAGTTCCTGGCGAATGAGTTTGTCGGGCAGGAAATACGCGTTCTCGATCCGCAACGTCTTATGTGCCGACGCAATCGCCAGGCGATAGAGAAAATCGAGGTTGCCGTCCCAGGTGGAACTGCTCACCGTCTGCGCCAGATACGGACCGGAATTGGTCAACGTCGGAAAATATTCCGGTCCGCTCAGCACGTCTCCTTTCGACCGCAACCAGAGTGTGCAGAACGCGCCTTGCAATTGCGCGACGACTGGCCCGGTCATTTCATATTGGTTGTCGCGATATTTTTTCGTGCCCTGACCATTGCCGGCCCATTCATCGGCGATTCCCACGCCGCCCGTGAACGCCACCTTGCCGTCGACAATCAGCAATTTGCGATGAGTTCGATAATTGTAGCGGCGGGGGTCGAGCCAGAAAATCGTGTGATACTTGAAAACATCCACGCCGGCATCGCGCAAGTGGACCAGATTTTCTCCGCCCATCTTGTGCGTGCCGAGCGCGTCTAAAATGACGTTTACTTTAACGCCAGACCGCGCGCGCTCGGCGAGAGCATCGACGAATTCGCGCGCGATATGGCCGTCCCACAGAACATAAGTTTCAAAATTAATCGTGTGCTGCGCCGAGCGAATTGCGCTCAACATCGCGGGAAAAATTTCATCTCCATTGTGCAAAGTCTTGATGCTGTTTCCGGCAACAAACGGCGGATCCAGCAACGAGCCCGCATCGCGTTTGAATTCGGTCGTGCTCGGCGAATAAAACGAGGTGATCTCCTTGCGCGCGGGTTCGCCGGAAATGAGCGCGCAACCGGAATTCAGAAGCAGACAAGCAAACAATGGGATACACACCAGGAGATTTTTAACAACATTCCAACCTCCTAACAGCCCCCTTACATTCACGCTGTAATATACACCCGCGGCCGGGTGTTTGCAAAAACCGCAAGGTTGCCGTGCTAAGTCTTTGCCGGCTCTTCACCTGTACAGCAGCGTTGCACCTCAATGCTAACGTGGACCAGTTCCTCGTGCTGTTGAAGTGACTCTTTGTAGGCTTTCACGGTTTTTGGATTGTGGGCCACGACAGAAATGATCGCGGCAAATTTATGCATGCCAAGTTGCCAGATGTGAAGATCGGCAATCTTGCTGTCGCCGTCGCTTTCGATCGCCTTGTGAATTTCTTCGTTCAAATCGCTATCCTGCGGCTCCTTGTCCAAAAGAATAACATTGGTCTGGCGAACCAAACTGTAGGCCCACTGTGCGATAACGGCCGCTCCGACAATCCCCATCGTTGGATCAAGCCAACGCCATCCAAAAAACAATCCGCCGGTTAGCGCAACAATCGCCAAGAGTGAAGTCACGGCGTCGGCAATCACGTGAATGTAAGCTGCCCGAAGATTCAGATCGTGATGGTGGTGCCCGTGATCATGATCATGATCGTCGTCGTGATGATGGTCATGCGAGTGCGAATGCCCGTGACTGTGCGCACCGTGCAACATCAATGCGCTGACGACATTCACAACCAACCCGACGCACGCGACGATGATTGC
>JAICXV010000561.1 GCA_025934545.1 Verrucomicrobiia bacterium | reverse complement strand
GGTCAACCTGATCAAAAATGCCGCCGATGACCTGTACCTGTTCAAAATGAGCCAGACGCTGAACACGACGACGGTAAAGAAGAATGGGATGCATTACGTGGACAACACGAACTCGCCTTACAACATTGGCGGGATTCTCAAAGGCGGTGAAGTGTTTCGGCTCTTCAATCAGGCGGGCGCTCCAGGTCGTGATCGGTTGAACGTGACCCTCGGTACGGGCGCGACGAAGCTTGATACGATGGCAACGTATGATGCGGCTTCGAAATGCTATTATCTTTTTTCGGCGAGCTATTCGAACAGTTCAGCGCTGACAATTGATCTAACGGCCTGGAACTTGCCAACGAACCAACAAGTGCTGCTGTCGGAAGTGAGCGAGAGCATTTGGGGCGCGCCGAAAATGCTGGCGACAGTATCGAACAATCAACTTTCACCGGGCACGCAGCAAACCAACACCGTTTGGCTGTTCACCGTCCCAACGCGCCCTCAGCAACCGCTTCAAACCATTTACGCAACGGATGATGCCATGGTTCAGGACGGGGCAAACAAATCACTCAACTTCGGAGCGAGCACGGTTAACTACGTCCGCAATAACTCGACGAATGCGAGTTTTCGGTCCGCCACGGTATTGAAATTTCATCTGCCGGACTTTGATCACTCAGACACACAGATCGCGCTGCTGGCGTTGCGCGCCTCATCCATCAATGGCTCGACGAGCGCGCAGGCTCACGTTTACGGCATCACGAATACGAGTTGGTCGCAAAACACGGTGACCTGGAGCACATGTCCGAACCTGGCGCAAAACGTCGCTGCCGGTTCCAATTACATCCACAATGTGGTGACTGGCGCGGGGACCAGCGCGCAAATCCTCGGTGAGATCGTTGCCGATAGCGTCGCAACGGATCGTTACGTGGACGTGACCAAATACGTTCAAACTCAAACGAACAGCGATCTGGCGTTTCTAGTTACGCGCGACGTGCGATTCTATGGCGATCGGCAGGACACGGATGGGATGGCTATTACAGCGAACGAAGCGACCCCGAATGTCGGCCCTCGTCTGCTCTTGGTGCGGAACAAGGTCCCGGCTCCGCTGTTCGTGCAGCGCGGGTCGAATTCGGTTGATGTGCTTTGGCCAACGAATGCCGGGACTTTCACGGTGCAGGGAACGCCATCGCTTGCGCCGGCATCGTGGCAGACAGTTGGGGGGCAGCAAAGCGTCTCCGGGACGAATTACCGCGTGAACGTGCCAAATACGAATTCGTCGCGGTTTTTCAGGTTGATATATTGAGTTGGAAGGGGCAGACGCCGAACACATCTTACGTTTTCCTTGTCCCGCGGCTGAATCACCTTAGGTTACGACGGCCTGAATGAATCCAGCGGTTGGCGAGAAAATCACTATCACTATTTCCGACATCGCTTTTGGCGGCGAGGGCGTCGGACGCGCGGGCGAATTTGTGGTTTTCGTGCCGTTTGTCGCGTTGGGCGAGGAAGTGGAAGTCGAGATCACGGAAGTGAAGCCGCGATTCGCGCGCGCCAAACTTTTGCGCGTCATCAAAGCTTCCGATGAGCGAGTAACGCCGGAATGCCGATACTTTGGCGATTGCGGAGGCTGCCAGTATCAGCATCTGGCGTATCCGGCCCAACTTAAACTGAAGCGGAAGCAGATTGCCGACCTGTTTCAACGCATCGGCGGATTTGATCCATCGGTAGTCGCTCCGGTGATCCCCTGCCCTAATCCCTACGGCTACCGGAATCGAATCATGATCCGGAGCCAATGGGACAAATTCAAACAAGGTCTGAACATTGGATTTATCCGCGCTGACAACCGGCTGGTCGTGGATATTGAAGAATGCAAAATTGCGGAACCGGCGTTGAACGAGGAAATCAAACGGGTGCGCGCCAATCCTCCGCCGAAAGGCGGATTGAAAGTGGCGTTGCGAATTCAGCCGGAGGGCTGGGTCGTGCCGCGCGACTCGTTTTTTCAAAACAATTTCTTCCTGCTGCCGAAATTGGTGGAGACGGTGCGCGAGTGCCTTCGCGACAATGAATCTCGCCACCTATTGGATATCTACTGCGGTGTTGGTTTTTTCAGCATCGAACTGGCGGATGCGGTCGAATCTTATACGGGTGTCGAACTGGATGAGCCCGCGATTTCCGCTGCGCGCAAAAATGCCCAGGCGCGAAATCGAACAAACGGTGAGTTCATCGCCGGGGCCGCCGAACAATTGCTTCCCTCTTTGCTTAAAAAAATGCCGGCGGAGAACACGACAATATTGCTCGATCCTCCGCGGAAAGGTTTGCATCGGGAAATGCTTGAGGTGCTGCGGACGAACCCTCCTTCGCAGATCATTTACGTCTCATGCCATCCGGCGACGATGGCGCGTGACTTGAACGTATTGTGCTCGGGCGATGTCTTTAGCTTGGCACGGGTAACGCCTTTGGATATGTTCCCGCAAACGCAACACGTCGAATCTGTGGCCGATGTCCGGCGGGTCTGACGAGCAACGACCGTATCCGAAACGAGAATTCTGTCCTTCCTGATGGCGAGCGAACGCAAACCGGCTCAAGACTTAAAGTTCGTTAGGGTCGCCCTTCCCTGGCTGCTGGCAGTGGCAGTTTTCGTTGTGTACGCGGTGACGCTGAATCGCTGGGTTTCATTCAGCAATCTTCAGCCGGTCGCCAACGTCGCGGGATACAACTGGATCCCGGAGATCATAGCGCACATTCACTCTCTCGCGGGTTTTCCGGTTATTGGAGCGACAGAAAAGGAAATCGGAGGAAGTATATTCGAACGGATGAAGAACATCGCATTGCTCCGAAATGCCCTGAGCGCGGTGGGGCTAGACACACCCATTCACATCTTTGGCAGTCTGGACACAATTACGACCTTGTTGTACTTTGTCTCGGGCGCAGACATCTTTGATGGCCTCACCTGGCTCAGATATGCCTATC
>JAICXV010000581.1 GCA_025934545.1 Verrucomicrobiia bacterium | reverse complement strand
TTTACGAGTTGCAGACTAACGTTGTAACTCGTAAATCGTAAACGGTAAATTTCACCTTCTAAACAAATATCTTATGGCCAGAAAACTTCGTTATGGAATGGTTGGCGGTGGTCGCGGCGCGTTTATCGGCGCCGTTCATCGCATCGCGGCGGCAATGGACCAGCAAATTGATTTAGTCTGCGGCGCGTTTTCAAGTGACCCCGAAAAAAGCAAGGCCAGCGGCGCTGATTTGTTTCTGCCTCCCGATCGCTGCTATGGCACGTTCGAAGAAATGATTAAGTCCGAGGCCAAGCTGCCAAAGGACAAGCGGATGGACTTCATTGCGATCGTTACGCCGAACCATATGCATTTTCCGCCTGCGAAGATGGCATTGGAAAACGGGTTTCATGTCCTGAGCGACAAACCCGCCACGTTCAATTTGAAGCAGGCTAAACAAATCCGCGACCTCGTCAAAAAAACCGGCCTGCTCTATGCGTTGACCCATAACTACACTGGCTACCCGCTCGTCAAACAAGCGCGCGACATGGTGCAAACGGGGAAGATTGGCAAAGTCCGCAAAGTCATCGTTGAATACCCGCAAGGGTGGCTCGCAACGCGTCTTGAGATTCTCGGTCAAAAACAAGCCTTCTGGCGCACCGATCCAAAACAGAGCGGGGCAGGTGGATGTGTTGGTGACATCGGCACTCACGCTGAAAATCTCGCTGAGTACATTACCGGCTTGAAAATTAAAGAACTCGCCGCCGACATCACCACGTTTGTCAAAGGCCGCGTGCTGGACGATGACGTCAATGTGCTGCTCCGTTTCGATAACGGCGCAAAAGGAGTTCTTCATGCGTCTCAGATCAGCATCGGCGAAGAAAACAATCTCAACATTCGCGTGCACGGCGAGAAAGGCAGTTTGGAGTGGCATCAGAAAGAGCCGAACACGCTGATCGCAAAGTGGCCGGATCAACCGATTCAAATGCTGCGCACGGCGCAAGGTTATTTGAGCGATGCTGCCAAGCGCGCTGGTCGCACGCCGCCAGCGCATCCGGAAGGTTATTTGGAAGCGTTCGCCAACATTTACAAAAACTTCGCGAACCACATCCGTGCGTTCGAGGAAAAGCGCAAGCTCGCACCTGACGATGCGGCCCTCGACTATCCAAAAATCGAAGACGGTGTCCGCGGCATGGCGTTCATTGAAGCGGTCGTTGCTTCGTCAAAGGCGAATGCGAAGTGGACGAAGCTTGATACGAAATAGCAGCGCGGTTCGTAGACTTAAATATTACTCCGGCGTTTTCGACCACTCCAATTGGTCGTAGGCCGCGCTGCTGATAGACGCGTCGGAAATGACGCTGCTGCCGGAATACGTCTTCAAAGGCGTTTTCGGGGTAAATACTCCATAGAACTGTCCCCACGTGAGCTGGCTTGGATAAGTGGGCGCAGCATGTCCGTCGACGTAAATCACGTTGACCCGGCCTGAATGTTTTGCGTAGGCCGTCTGCACCCGACCATTGAAGCCGGTGACCGGTTGGTTCGGCCCTGAGAATGCCGCCCAGACCGTGTCTAGCCATGCCGCGTCGGCAATGCCGTTGATTAGCGCTGGATCGTTGGAGCCGCTGCAATCGGAGATCGCGACCATCTGCGACGGCCTTTGCACGCTGGCGGATTTGAATTTCTGAATTTTTCCGGTCATCAGACCGGTGCTTAAATCCGGTCCTCCAAAAATGCCAATCTCATTGAAGCCATAGGAAAGAAAACCGCTCGTGCTGGGATGAGCGTTTCGGATCTTGCCGGCGAACAAATAATCAGTGCCGCGTTTGCGTTTTGGACAGACCCAAACCATCTCATTGACGACATACTTCATCAGCATCGGAGCAATCGTGTTGGGAGTGACGCGATCTGGACGAAACCATTCGCCGCCACACGGTAAATTATCGGAATTCTTGTATGGTCCGGCAACCCACCATGGCGTTACTTGCGGGAAAAAATCCTGGTTATCGCCTGCGTACATCAATACGCCGAAGGCAATTTGTCTGGTGTTGCTTAGGCACGAGGTCGCAAGCGCTTTGTCCTTCGCGCGGCTTAACGTCGGGAGCAGAATCGCCGCGAGAATTGCGATGATGGCGATGACCACCAGCAGTTCGATTAAAGTAAATGCTGCCCCTGCAACCGTCGTTGCAGAACCCAACCGTACAAACATCCTGGTCCTCATAAGCGAATAGTCGTCGTTGGGTGCCCAATCTTGTGCGCTCATTGCCCGTCAGTTGCAAGCAGCATTAAATTGCGACCGCCAACAGTATACACCTGATTCCCCCGCAGAGCTGCGGCAAACATAAACAGGGGCGACGCATCTAAATGCCATGCCATACCCCCAGTCGCGAAGCGACGCCGGATGGTAGCCAAGGACAATGTCCCTGGACAGAGTGTCGCAATAAGATTCCGTCCCGAAAGGGACGGCGGAATCGCAGAAGCCGAACATCCGATGTCCCTTCCGGACGAACTCCCTTTCCTGACTGTCACCCGGCACTTGGTGCCGGGCTACCTTCCGCTGTCGCTCCGCGACTCGCCGCAGTAGCGCAGCCATTTAGATGCGTCAGCCTGCAAACGTAAACCGCTGCCGTTGACAATCCCGTAGCGTGAGGCAAGGCTTGAGCCCGATTTCGCTTTTATGATTAACGTCGCACTCATTGGCTGTGGCCAAATCGCTTTGGCCAACCACTTGCCCGGCCTTTCTCTGTGTCCGCAAGCAAAGGTCACGGCTCTTTGCGATACCAACGCCGACGTCCTCGAACGCGCACGCCAGCAAACGGGCGTTGACGTCGTATCAACCGACTATCGTCAAATTGTTACCCGCGACGACGTCGACGCCG
>JAICXV010000587.1 GCA_025934545.1 Verrucomicrobiia bacterium | reverse complement strand
AGCTGAACAAAAAGTTCGCCCAGGAGAAGAATGCGTTTCGATTATTGTCGGGCAGCGAAGTCGACATTTTAACCGACGGCAAACTAGATTTCGAAAACGATTTGCTCGCCGAACTCGACGTCGTCGTCGCGAGCGTCCACAACAGTTTCCAATTGAGCGAAGCCGACATGACGAAACGCATTTTGCGCGCCGTCGAAAATCCGTTCGTTCGCATCATCGGCCATCTCACCGGCCGGCTGCTCCTCGAACGCGAAGCCTACAAAGTCAATCAACACGCCATTATCGATGCCTGCGCCGAGACCGGCACATGGATTGAACTCAACGCCAACCCTCATCGTTTCGATATGGATTGGCGTCTGTGGCATTACGCCAAAGACAAAGGTGTGAAATGCGTCATCAACTGCGACGCCCACCACAACAGCAATGTCGGTTTCCTGCGTCTCGGTGCCGGCATGGCGCGAAAAGGCTGGTTGGAAAAACACGATGTCATCAACACCTTGCCTTACGACGCGCTCATGAAAGAACTCAAGAAGAAGCGGTCCAAATAAATGCCAGAGTAGGTTTTCACAGGAGCGCGGACTTCAGTCCGCTTCAACTTCATCTTCTGTATAACCGTTGGAATCATCGAGCACCCATTGTGTTGCTGCAGTGAAGCGGACTGAAGTCCGCGCTCCTGTGTCCCTCAACGGCGGCTATCACCACTGCGCCCGCCTTTCCCGTCCACTTGCTTAATCCCAATCGGGAACCGACATTTATATAAGGAGGCAGTATGAAACGTTTGCTTTCAGTTGCCGCGTTGGCCGCTCTTCTTTGTGGGTGCAGCACAACCGATAGAACCATTACTGATCCGGCTGGCGCGATGCGACCGTGGGAACCCGCAGAAATCGATATGGATCATAGCGCAGTCCCCGTTACTACAAGCACCGACACCGAGAAACACATTTGGACGCAATCACCTGTTCCGACGGTGCCGCCGTTGCACGATTGGCAGAGCGATTAAGTCTTTCCCCCGGAGGGCCGAACTCAGGTTCAATCCGCAGACGAACCTGGGTTGGGCACTTCAGCGTTTACCATTCGGAGAGCGGACTTAGACGATACGCCTCACGGCCAACGAATGTGTCCGGAAATGGCAGATATCGGCTGGTGGGTTCGGGCTCCTGAACGGTCCGCGTTTTTTTTGACGCGTTGCTGCTCACCGTGGGCTTAACGGGCTCGCGAGTTTCCTCTCGCGGAAGGGTCTCGAGGTTCTTCATAACTCTTACAGGGTTCCACTAACTTTCTTATGCTTTAACGCGTTTGAGCATATCGAAGCGCGGCCCTTTCACCAATCAGGCCACGGGCATTTGTTGTCCTCGGGGAAAATGTTACCTCGCCTCGGGGCGAATTCGAAATAACTCGACATTTTCTGCGCCGGGCGTATCACTCAACGCGTCACCCAAGGAGTATTGTGTGGCAACTGCAAGGCGAACCTTCCTCCTTTTTGCCCGGGCAGAACGTCGTGACGGGTCATTGATTACCCTTCCTCCGGATTTTCGGCGCGTCACGGCAGAGTCTAAAACAAAACTATGAGACACCTGTCACGTCATGAAAACCATTCTGTACAAACTACTCGCTCGCTCGAGCGACCTCGTCGAAGTTCAACCTGTCCTTGCCCTATTCATCGCGGCCGCATTGCTCGCGGTGTTTATTACCGCGCTCTTGCGCCGCACCAAAACGTCTGACGACACAACCAACCAACGGTCGTTGCTTTGGACGATTTACAATCAATCAACGCGCGTTGCCGGCGCGCTCGCGTTGGTAATTTTACTTGTCGGCACACTGTCGTTGTTGCGCATTTACCTGCATCGTTCACTCTCGGCGTTCGAGCGCAATCACGGGCGCGTCACCGACGCCAACTACAAAGCCGTCCAGACCATCTGGGGCGCCGAACAGGAACAGGGCGAACTGCTCGTGAATATCTATTACGACGAGGAAATCACCGAGCGCATCGAATCGGAAGACGTGACCAAGCCCGCTTTCCTGCGCAAGAAAATCGTCCGCCACACCATTCCGGGAAATCCGTTCGTCGCCGCGCGCCATGAGATTTCGCTGCGGCAAAATCCGCGCAAGAAAGGTTCGGCGCTCTACGGCGGTTACGAAACGACCTGTCACTTTTGGTGGCGCTTGAAAAATCCGAGTGACCAGGCCCAACACTCGATCCTGAAATTTCCGCTCCCGGCTGCCGGCGCGATGTACGATGCTCTAACGGCCACGTTGAACGGCAAAGACATCCTGCCCCAAATGGAATTGCGCGATGGAACACTCGTGCTGGCGCGAGATGTTGCGGCCAATGAAACGATCGATCTCTCCGTTTCGTTTAAGAGCCGAGGCATGTCGTATTGGTATCTGCAAGTCCGCGAACCGCGCGAGATTCGCGATTTCACGCTTACGATGAATCTGCCCGACTTGCCAAAGTCGCGGTTGAATTATCCCGAAGGCTGCATGACGCCAACGTCCGTCCAGGAAACTTCGGACCATCACGGCTCCGTCCTGACTTACCGCCTCGATCACGCCATTTCCAGCAAAGGCATGGGCATTTCATTGCCTGCGCTTCCGCAACCGGGCGCAACGACCAGCGCTGTCCTGGAAGAAGTCGAACGCGGTTGGCTGCTCGTGTTCGCTGCCGTTGTGCTTGGTCTCGCGCTCGCCTCCGTGGCGCATCCCGTTTTGCTCATGGTGCTCTTTGCCACCGCCAGCGCCTGCGGATATGGGTTGCTAGGAGATTTGAGCGACGTGACGTTTGGATTTTGGGGCGCCGCCGCTCTGGTGCT
>JAICXV010000722.1 GCA_025934545.1 Verrucomicrobiia bacterium | reverse complement strand
CTCGACGAACCGAGCATCGGCTTGCATCAGCGCGACAACGAAAGGTTGCTCAAATCGTTGGAAGGCCTGCGCGATTTGGGAAATTCTGTACTCGTTGTCGAACATGACGAAGACACGATTCGGCGCGCTGATTACATTTTGGACCTTGGCCCTGGCGCCGGCGTGCGTGGCGGCGAACTCGTCGCCGCCGGCACGCTGAAAAACATCGAGGCCACGCCGCGTTCGCTCACCGGCCAATACTTGAAGGGCGAATTAAAAATCTCTGTGCCGAAACAGCGCGTCAAACCGTCGCCCGAAAAGGGCTGGCTCGAACTCGTCGGCGCAACTGAAAATAATCTCAAGAACGTCACCGCGCGTATCCCGCTCGGAACCATGACATGCGTGACCGGCGTGAGCGGCTCGGGTAAGAGCACGTTGGTTGTTGATATTTTGCAACGCGCGCTCTTTCGCAAATTCTACGGATCGAAAGAACAACCCGGCGCGCACAAAGCCCTGCGCGGGTTTGAAACCCTGGACAAAGTCATCGTCATCGATCAAACGCCGATTGGCCGGACGCCGCGCAGCAATCCCGCGACCTATACCGGAATGTTCAACCAGATTCGCGATTTGTTTGCAAAATTGCCGACCGCGAAAATTCGCGGATACGAAGCCGGCCGGTTCAGCTTTAACGTCAAAGGTGGCCGTTGCGAGAAATGCCAGGGCGATGGCTTGATTAAAATCGAAATGCATTTCCTGCCGCCGGTGTATGTCACATGCGAAGCATGCAATGGCCGCCGTTACAACCGCGAGACGCTCGAAATCAATTACAAGGGCATGAACATCGCCGACGTGCTCGATATGACCGTCGATGAAGCCGTGACCTTCTTTCGTGCCATTCCAAAAATTTACGATCCGTGTCTCACGCTGGCGGAAGTCGGTTTGGGTTACGTCCGCATCGGACAATCCGCCACAACGTTGAGTGGTGGTGAAGCGCAACGCATCAAACTGGCTTCTGAACTGCATCGCAAATCCACCGGACGCACACTCTATATTTTAGATGAACCCACGACCGGCCTGCACTTTCACGACGTTTCGAAATTGCTCGAAGTGCTGTTTAAATTGCGCAACGCCGGAAACACGTTGCTAATCATCGAGCATAATCTCGATGTCATTAAAACTGCCGATTGGGTCATCGACCTCGGACCCGAAGGCGGAGAGGGTGGGGGACAGATTTTGGCGGAGGGAACGCCCGAGAAAATCGCACAAACCGCCGGCAGCTTTACCGGACAATACCTCGCGCCCTTGTTGAAATAGCGATGCACGTCCTCGACCTCACCCTCGATTCTCCTGCCGCGAATCTCGCGTTGGATGAAGCGCTGTTGGATGAGTGTGAGAATGGCGGGCCGGAAATTCTGCGATTTTGGGAGTCGCCGGAATACTTTGTCGTCGTTGGTTACGCGAATAAAGTTTTAACGGAAGTGAACGTGGCGGAATGCCGAAATCGAAATGTTCCGATACTTCGCAGATGCAGCGGCGGTGGAACAGTGCTGCAAGGCCCCGGTTGTTTAAACTATTCGCTCGTGCTGAACTTCGAAAGTTCAGGAGCTGAAATAGCGCTTGCCGCGCAACCAAATCACGCGCCGTTGCAAACCATCACCAGTGCTAACTGTTATATTATGCGGCGTCATGCGCAGGCGCTTGGAACCGTATTGGGCCGAGACGTGGAAGTTTGTGGCATTACCGACCTCGCCCTCGCCGGCAGGAAGTTTTCGGGAAATGCGCAACGACGGAAGCGGCGTGCCTTGATTTTCCACGGGACGTTCCTGCTCAATTTTGATCTGCAACTGATCAGTGCGTTGTTGGCGAAACCGAGCAAGGAACCGGACTATCGTTTGGGGAGAGGGCATGGGGACTTTCTTGCGAATCTCAACTTGGTTGCGGGCAGGTTGAACTCCACCGGATCTTCAACCGTAGCGATGCTGATGCTCGGGCCGGCCCGTTGCACCAGCGTGT
>JAICXV010000111.1 GCA_025934545.1 Verrucomicrobiia bacterium | reverse complement strand
TAAACCATTGATAAGTCAGCGGCGTCATTCCAACCACGTAAGCTGGAATCGAAACGGTCGCGCCGGCGTTCGTGCTGATGGCTGTGGAAGGCCTCGGGATATCGGGCGCACCAGTTACCAACGCCCAGGAAGTCGCCACGCGAATATCGTCGATGATGCATCCGGGGGGCGCGTTCGTAAAACAACCAACCATCAACGATTCGATACCCGGAGAATTGAGATCGGTTCCGGTGATCGTCGAAACTGTCGCGCTTGGCGGAGTTGCTGCGCCGAAGGTGCTCGTCGAAGGATTGATCCAGAGACTCGCCGGATGACCCGTTGCGTTGTAGTCATAACTCGCAACAACGAACACTACGTCGCCAACGTTCAAAACATTCGTGCCGTAAACTTGGTTCGCGGCGTTCGGTTTATTTTTCCCGATGCCGAGGAAGTAGCTCGTAGTGCTCGATTTTTCAGCCACAATGTACGACTGCGCACGGGCGACTGCTGCTCTTTGCGGACCGACATTGTCACCGAACGCAGCAAACAAATTTGGCGTCGGACTCGAACTCGTCGCCGAAATATCCGTGACCTTAAGCAAAAACGAATAGTAACACTGGCCCGAGTTGACGGCAGGAAAGTTGAAACTCATCCGGCCCATGTTGCCCGTCGCTGGCGGTACATAGAGACTGTTGCCCGGAGAAGCTGGCAAGCCACCATAACTCAGGTTGCCATTCGTTATAACGGGATTACCAGTGACTGGCGCACCCGCGAAGTTGCTAACGATTCCCCAATAACTTCCAGTCGCGTTCGTTGTAAGGACGAGTTCGGGCCCACCAGTGAAACCAACGGCGATCAGCGAACCGACATTATAAGCACTCCCGCCGAAAGCGGTCGCATCTGCGAACGGTTCATAGACAGACACGGCACGCACTGAACTGAATGTGAGAATGAGAGAAAAACAGAGAAGCAGCTTTTTCATAGCGTCAAAGAAATCATCGGCAGATGACGCAAACGTTTGCGCAAATCACCTACTTTTGTCAAGTCAGAACCTATTACGTCGGACGAAAAACTTGAAAAAATTCACGATACCGAACAAGCCAAAACTGAACCAGAGGTTCACCGCATTTCGCGATGAACCTCTGGATTACCTACATGGAAACGGAATCAAGGATAGCTGTGCATGATCAGGTCGCTGCTCATGAGATCCGAGAGCAACCCATCATAGACGTCTTTATCGCAACCGCCGGACACTCCGGAGACGCTGCCGCTGGCCGTGAACTGCCAGAAACGCCAGCCGTCTCCGGGCCAAACATTGCAACTACCGCAAACGCTCCAAGGCGTTCCGGTTTGCGAATCCTGTCCGTTATAGTCGGCGATCCAAGGGCTGCCGGTGATCGAGCCACCCACGTTGCAGGCGCTGCAAGAGCTGGTGTAGAGGATCCAATTACAGGTTCGGCCGTCAGTATGCATACGGCTGATGATTTTGGCACCCCATTGATTCGCCCAATCCGTATAGCTATTGGCGTTGATGTGCCCGCTGAAAATTTCCAAATCGAGGACGGGACCGATAGTTTGGCCGCCGATGTTGAAGTTAGCGTTGGCGAAATTATAGAAATAGTTCGCCTCGTTCTGTGGGTCGTCGGAGGCAGGATGCGAGAACGCATACGCCCCCATCAGACATCCGGCGAGTTTTCCATTCGACATGTTGTTATGATAGGTGCTGTCCTGGAAGAACTGACCTTCGGTTGCTTTGGCAAAGCCAAAACGAATGTTGCTGTTGTTATAAGCAGCGGTCCAATTGACGCTGCCATTGTTGTTCGAAACATCGATTCCGAGCGGTTTCGCCTGAGTAACCCCAGCACTCCCGATTAACAAGGCGCCAGTCGCGACAAGCGCGACGACTGTATTACCTGCTTTTGGTGGCTTCATGTGTTCTTTCTAGTTTGTTTGACTGTACGGTTCTTGTTGCGGCTTTTGCCGTGTCGTTGGGGAATTTACGCAAACGTTTGCGCAAACGGCGATTTTTGTCAACACAAAAGTCGTCTGCGTCACAAATTTCGTAACAAAAAGGAGCGAAACGGTAACGCTTGGAGGGAGGAAGTGGAGCCAGCTGCCGGGATTGAACCGGCGACCGACGGTTTACAAAACCGTTGCTCTACCGCTGAGCTAAGCTGGCGCGCCGCGTAATATGGCCGGAACACCTCCCGAATTCAAGGCGGTTTGCGCGCGGCGCCTTACAATTTTTTTACAATTGTTTTACTGACGCCTGACAACCGGCACTGAGACTTGAGGCAAGGTGCGGGTATGAAACGATTCACTTTGCAGTTGTTGTTGGCCACGGCGCTTTGCTGTGGCGTTGTTCTCGGCGTGTTTGGAATTTCGCAGAGCCGGATGGCAAAGAATTTGGTCGTGCACGAATGGGGCACGTTCACTTCAGTTCAGGGCAGCGACGGCGAACCTCTCTATTGGCAATCGAGCGACATCGCTCCTCTGCCCTCGTTCGTTTACAACTGGTCGCATTCGGGATTGGAAGGTAAATGGATTCCTTCGTCTGGTTTGCCAAAAGGCTCGATGATGATTCTGCAACGGATGGAGACGCCCGTCGTCTATTTCTATTCCGACCGTGAACAGGTCGTTGACCTGGCCGTGCAGTTCCCGCAAGGGCGCATGACAGAATGGTATCCTCGCGCAACAGAAGCGGGCCCGGCAGTGTTTGTGAACGGCGGTTCCAACAGCTTTAAGGCAAGCCTGCTACACTGGGCAGACGTACACGTTTTGCCGCACACCACGAACGGAGCCCTGCGACATGATACGATCGGCAGCCACTATTACTCCGCGCGCGAAACTGATTCTGCCAATTTGCGAATTGAAACCGGCGTTACCAACAAAACTTCTGAGTATGAAAAGTTCCTGTTCTACCGAGGCGAAGGCGCTTTCAAAACTCCGTTGCGAGTTTCAATGAGCAATGACGGAACCGTCGACCTGGAAAACACGGGCAACGAGCCGCTGACAGATCTGTTTGTGCTGGAAGTGCGACATGGCCAGGCACATCTCAAGCACGTCAAAGATTTGAAACCGTCCGCGAAACAACAAGTTGAATTGACTGGCATCGCTCAACCAATCGACCAATTAAATAATACGCTTAGCAATGAATTGGCGACGGCGTTGATTGCACAAAAGCTTTTCAAGCGCGAAGCGTCAGCCATGGTCGCCACGTGGAAAAGTTCGTGGTTCGAAGAAGAAGGCACGCGGGTGCTTTACCTGCTACCGCGCAAATGGACGGACCAGATTCTGCCAATCACCATCGAACCAAAGCCGCGCGAACTGACACGCGTCATGGTGGGACGGGCCGAAGTCATTTCGCCAAAACAAGAGAAAGACCTGGCCGAAGCCGTCCAGCAAATGAGCAAAGGAGATTTTGAAGCCAGACTGCGCGTGCATCAAATGTTAACCGAAGCCGGCAGGTTTGCGCAGCCGTTTCTGACACACTCGCTCGAAGCGGCAAAGTTATTGCCGTTGTCGCAACGGGCGCACGCCGTTCTGTCGGACGGTTTGGTTTTCGATTCAGTGACGAAGGATTACTCCGCCAAGCCGGGCGAAGAGGAAGCACATTTTAAATTCAGAGTCGCAAACTTATCCGCCAAGGAGGTGGTGATTGAACGTGCGCAAGGCACCTGCGGCTGCACGCGTGCCGAGTTGCCGGCGCAACCATGGCATATCAAACCAAGCGCTCGCGGCGAGATTCCCGTGGTGATGTATCTCAAAGGCAAACCGCCGGGAGAAATCATTAAAGAGGTCACGCTCTTTGCCTCTGACGGTCAGCACAAATTAACAGTGAAAACGGTCGTGCCAACGCCGACACCCATCAAAACTGCGTCGGTTTCGCAATGAGACAAGGCACTCGACGCCAGAGCACAAAAAGCAGACAATTAGCCGGAATGAAGAAGCTGGCGTGGATTCTCATTGTGGCGGTGGTTGCGCCCAGTCTGATTCTGGGCGCGCTGGCCATCCGTTCGCTCCGCGATCAACGCTTTGTCCTCGAACGCCAACAATCCGCCGTTTACCAGGGCGTGGCCGATTCGTTCGCGAAAAGGATCAATTCCAAACTGGAGGAGAAGCAGTTGGAGTTTGGCGAAAAAGTTCAGGCGTTACTCGCGCGCACCGACGAAACACAATTGGCCACCACCTTCGACGAAGCTTTATGTGCGGACTGGCCGCTGGCCGAAGTTGGTTTTGTGATTTCACCCGGCGGCCAGGTTTTGTCTCCGTCTCTATTCAGTCGCCCGGAGGCGCGGCAGTTTCGTTTGGATAACGACCGATTCTTTTGCTGCGACAGCGTCGAAGTCTATTGGACACCGGTCCTGACCGCTGCATCGACCAATTCATCGCCGCCGACAAAAACCGAACAAAGATCGGTCGCGCCCACCTGCGTCATTGGGCCAAATATTGGCACGAATCAGGCCGTTTCGAAAGTCGCTTCGGCACCGGCGGAGTTCGTGCAATTGATGGGAAGCGCAAAAGAAGGCGTTGTTGCTCGATTTCTGCGCGATCAATTGAAGTTAATGCTTTGGTATAAGCCCACTCCTTCGAAAATGGATTCGGTGTACGGAGTACAATTGAACCTTCCCAAGTTCATCGGTGAATTTCGCGCCCTGGCAAAAGTCGAACCCGCTTTCGCGCAAGACATCGTCGTTGCTTTTTTAGATGACGCGGCGCGACCGATTGCTCTCTCGGATACAAACTATGCTGCTCCAAATTGGAAGCGACCATTTGTCGCCAGCGAAGTCGGTGAGGCGTTGCCGCACTGGGAAGTAGGCGTGTATCTCAAAAATCCGGCGAAAATGGGACATTCCGCAAAATTAGCAACGATCGCACTGGCGTCACTGATTTCTGGTTTATTCGTCGTGATCGCCATCGGTTGCTGGTTTGTGATCCGTTGCTTGCGCAAGGAGCTCGATCTGGCGCAACAAAAGACCGACTTCGTCAGCAACGTATCGCACGAACTGAAGACCCCGCTGACTTCCATCCGGATGTTTTCGGAACTGCTCGCCAATGGACACGTCGATGACGCGGAAAAACGCCGATCCTATTCCAATATCATCACCGCTGAAACCGCCAGACTAAGCCGTTTGATCAACAACGTTTTGGATTTCGCACGCATTTCGCACGGTGAAAAGAAATACAACTTTCAACAGTGTGATGCGGCGGATGTGGTTCGGTCGACCGTTGAAAGCTACCGGCCGAATCTCGAATCGAAAGGGTTCACTGTGAAGGTGCAATTACCGCAACAACCGCTGATGGTGAACGCAGACCGAGATGCTCTCGCGCAAGTGTTGGTCAATTTGATTTCCAACGCCGAGAAGTATTCGAACGGAACAAAAGAAATCGAAATCGATGGCGCGCGGAGCAATGGGACAGTGCGTATTGAGGTTTTAGATCGCGGGACAGGTATTCCCGTTGGTAGCGAGGAAAAGATTTTCGAACAGTTTTACCGAGCGCACGAATCGTTGAGCAGCGGAATTCAAGGCTCGGGCCTCGGCCTCACGTTAGCGCGACAAATTGCCCGAGCGCACGGCGGTGATGTCGTTTTCCACCGACGCGAGACGGGTGGAAGTTGTTTTGTCATTGAACTGAAAAGCAATAATTAACCAGTGGAACCGCGAACACAAATCCTGATAGTTGAAGACGATTCGCATATTTCGCTCGGGCTCGAACAGCTTTTGAAAGACGATGGGTTCGACTCAATCGTTTGCAATCGCGGTGACCGCGCGGTCGAATCAGCGATCAAGCATCAGCCGGCATTGATTATTCTCGATGTGATGCTGCCGGGGTTGAGTGGCTTCGATGTTTGCAAACAGCTCCGTGCGAAAAAAGTGACGGCACCCATCCTTATGCTCACCGCCAAAGGAGAGGAAATCGACAAGGTCATCGGCCTTGAGTTCGGCGCGGATGATTATATGACCAAGCCGTTCGGCGTGCGTGAATTGTTGGCGCGGGTGCATGTGCTGCTGCGCCGGACACAAGGCACACCTGAACGTGAGGATTTGAAGTTCGAAATCGGCAGCGCCGTGGTGGATTGCAAGACGTTCCAGGTTCGTGCCGGCAAGACCGTCCAGGAATTGACCCCCAAGGAATTGAAGCTCCTGAAATTATTCCACGAACGTCGGGGCGAAGTACTCTCGCGCGAAAAGTTGCTCAACGAGGTTTGGGGGTATAACTACTACGGAACAACGCGTACCCTCGACCAAGTCATAGTCCAGTTGCGCAAAAAGTTGGGCGACGGCCGCGGCGAACCCAAACACCTCATCACGGTCCACGGCGTCGGCTATAAACTTGTCGGCTAACCTGCCGGACGTTTTAAGCCTTATAGACCTTCAACTTCCACGGCTTGCGATATTCGCGTTCGTAGGAGATGCAGTGTTTAACATCGCCGTGGTTGATGATGTCCTGCTTCTCGGCGTCCCACTGCACAGTCTTGCCGCATTCGTACGAAATATTTCCAAGGTGACACAGCATGGTTGTCTTTGCCATGGACTCAATACCGGACCGTGGCGTTTCGCGGGTCTTCACGCAGTCTAAAAAGTTCTGCCAATGCGTGCTTTCGGTGCGTTCAAGTTTGGGCGGTGGTTCCACGTTCTTAGGATCGCCATTCGGGAAGAATTGATAGCCCTCGCGATCGACGATCAAGGTGCCTTTTGAACCGATAAACTCGGAGCCGTGATTGCGACCGCCGTCGATGCCGCGTTGGTTGTTGAAACGGTATTCCCAATTCATCGTAAATTTCGGGAACTGATAAATCGCCTGCATCGTGTCGGGCGTATCGCGATCGTCGTCCATCGTGAATTTACCGCCACTGGTAGCAACGCGCGTTGGGTCTTCCCGCATCGCGAGCAAAACGATGTCGATCATGTGAACGCCCCAATCAGTCATCAAACCGCCGCCGTAATCGAAGAACCAGCGCCATGTATAATGGCAACGATCGGGTTGGTATGGACGTTTTGGCGCCGGCCCGAGCCACATATCATAATCCAAACTTGCTGGAGCTGCCTGTGGCGTTTGATGCCCCATCGATTTGTCCTGCCCGGTAATCCACGCGCGGCAGATGTTGACGGTCCCCATTTTACCCGATTGAACATATTCGATCGCCTTTTGAAAATGAT
>JAICXV010000056.1 GCA_025934545.1 Verrucomicrobiia bacterium | reverse complement strand
GGAAGACATGAAAGCGATCGAGCGCTATTTTCAACCGTTTGGCGGGCGCGGCAGTTCCTTCGACATGAATCACGATGGCGCGGACGACGTCATTTTTCTGAACCCGGATTTTTACTGCGTTGCAGATGGAAGGACCGGAAATCTTTTAGTCGGACCGGTCGAAATTTCGACGCTGATACATTGGTGGGGCGCTTACGCGTCGCCAGCGGTGCTCACGCGCGAAGGCCACGATCCGTTTGTTTATCTAGGCGGCGTTTATAGTTCGCGCGGGGCGATCGCGTTGGATGGCAAACGCGGTTTGTGGCACGAATATTTGCCGACGGAACGCTGGCCGCAACGCAACGGCAATTCGGGATTCAACGAAGGTTTGTTGCCGCCGACAAAATCGCGCGGCTGGCGCGGCGTGCAAATGGAAGCGGATGGGACGGTTTATTGTTTCGATGCGGAGACCGGGACCAATTACTGGAAATTGGCGATGCCGACTTCAAGCGCGGGGATTGTCACCGGAGATATTGATGGCGATGGTGCCGCAGACGTGTTGATGGGAGGGCAGGATGCAAATCTCTACGCGATTAAGGATGCGAGCGATCATGCGGAGACGATTTGGAAAAAGAAATTCGATGGGCCGGTGGGGACGCCGCTGATTGCGGATGTGAATGGCAATGGGAAGAGTGAGGTCGTGGTGAGCGTGGGCGACGGGTACGTTTATGTTTTGGGGGAATAGCCCTTGCGAAACCATTCGATAAATTTTGGAATCCCCTGCTCGATTTTGATTTGCGGATTGTAGCCCAGAACTTTGCAGGCTTTGGAAATATCCGCGAAGGTGATTGGGACGTCACCGGGTTGGGCGGGCTGACGATCGATGATGGCTTTTTTGCCGAGGGCTTTTTCGATCAGTGAAATCAGGTAGTCGAGTTCGACCGTTTGCGATTCACCCAAATTGAAAATTTCGAAACCAAATTCTTTGCGCGTGCAGGCTATGATGCCGTCGAGGGTGTCGGTGACGTAGGTGTAATCGCGCGCGGTTTTGCCATCGCCAAAAACGGGGATCGGTTTTCCACGTTCGATGAGTTGGGCGAATTTGTGGATGGCCAGGTCGGGACGTTGGCGCGGACCATAAACGGTAAAAAATCGGAGCATGGCGACGTCCATGCCGTAAACGTGATGATAGACGTGACCGAGCGCTTCGCAGGCCAGCTTGCTCGCGGCGTAAGGTGAGATAGCGGAAAAAATTGGGTCGGTTTCGGTGAACGGGACTTTGGCGTTCACGCCGTAGACGGACGAGGACGAGGCTATGGTAATTTTTTTCACGCCGTGTTTGCGCGCGGCTTCGAGCAGGTTCACGGTGCCTTCAACATTGACGCGCTGGTAAAGGGCCGGTTCCTGCAAACTTGGACGGACGCCGGCGCGCGCGGCCAAATGAATGATTTGATCGAATTGAACGTCACCGAATAATTCCTGCAGACATTCGGGATCGTTCAGTTCGCCATGAACAAACGTGAACGGTTTCGCCAGCGCCTGGATGTCGCAGAGATTGCGTTGCTTGAGCGCGACATCGTAGAACGGATTGAGGTCGTCGAGAGTCCAGACGGTGTGACCTTCGGCGAGTAAGCGTTCGCAGAGATGCGAACCGATGAAACCCGCGCCGCCTGTGACCAGAAAATTCATGTGCGCGATTATTAACGCAAAGGGGCATAGGTGCAAAGACGCAAAGCGGCGAGCGGTTGAAGGTTGTTTTGACGATTCGCGGAATGGCGGCGAAGGTGCCAAAGGCTCGGCGGGAGCCTCGCCCGACCGGTTCAGACCCTACCGAATTGGCAGGAACAAAGGTTGAGAAAAAGCCCGATATGGCGTAATATTGCGGCTTCAATGACCGAGTTGAAAGAGGAGTTTGCCCAGGTCTGGCCGCGCAATACCAATAAGCCGAATTTTATCGTTGTAATGGCTTCGTGGCTCGTGCTGTTCCATTTCATCGGGAACTCGAGTTTCGGTTATTACAACACACCCTCGCTGCTCCGCTGGATGTATAACACTTACATGGAAACGAACTCCGATGACGGGCACGGGGTTTTGATTCCGTTTGCGGTGCTCGGATTGCTGTGGTGGAAGCGGAAGGAATTGCTGGAGTTGCCGCAACGCGCATGGTGGCCGGGTGTCGCATTGCTGTCGTTCGCATTGTTGACACATCTGGCTGGCTATGTCGTGCAACAACCGCGGATTTCGATTGTCGGGTTTTTCCTGGGCGTTTATGCGCTGGTTGGTCTGACGTGGGGTTGGCGCTGGATGAAGGCGACTTTTTTTCCGTTTGTGCTGTTTGCCTATTGCATGCCGCTGAGTTCACTGGATTTGCTGACGAATATCACTTTGCCGCTGCGTTTGTTCGCAGCGATGGTGAGCACGGCGATTGCGCACGGTCTGCTGGGGCTGGATGTGGTTCGGCAGGGCACGCAGATTTATAATCCACACCACACCTTCAGTTACGAAGTGGCGGCGGCGTGCAGCGGGATACGTAGCCTGATCGCGTTGTCGGCGCTGATGCTGGTTTATTCGATGATCACATTCGACAAGGCATGGAAACGAACAGTGATCGTGCTGCTGGCAATTCCGCTGGCGCTCATTTGCAACATCCTGCGCGTGCTGACCATCATTGTCTGCGGAGAGACGTTCGGGTTCCAGGCGTCGAAAAGCGCGGATGAATATGCGTGGTTGTTCACGTTTGCGCTGGCCATCGTTTTGATGTTCGTCATCAGCTATTTTTGGATCGAGAAACGACGAGGTCCAACGCTACAAACTGCGGAGGTGCTGCCGTGACCGCGCCGACGATGGATCGAACGACGGTCAAGGCGGTGCGCACGCAGCAGCCGACTACGGTAAATTGGGGGCCGTTTGTGGCCGCGCTGTTGATTATCGCGCTCGGCGGAGCGGGTTTGGTTTATTTTCGCGCGCATCAGAAACTCGGTGCGCCGGGAGTCAAGGTTGTAAATGTTGAGCTGCGCGATGAAAATGGCAAGGTGGTCACCAAAAAAGGTGTGCCTTTGCCGGAAAAGGTATTGGAATATCATTCAGAACCGCTGCCGATAACCACGCAACTGCTGCAGACGTTGCCGGGGGACACAACTTACGGTCGGCGGTTGTACTCGGCGGGCGATGGGTTCGGCGCGTCGGCCAATGTCGTGCTGATGGGCGCGGATCGAACAAGCATTCATAAGCCCGAATTTTGCCTGCCGAGTGGCGGTTGGAACATCGATAAAAAAGAAGCCGATACCATTCGCATCGAGAGTCCATCGCCTTACGATCTGCCCGTGATGAAATGGACGGTCAGCCAGGAAACGCGCAGCGGAGTCATCCATGGTTTTTATATTTTCTGGTTCGTCAACGACCACGAAATGACGCGCGAGCACAGCGGCCGGATGATTTCCATTGCCAAAAGCATGCTGACGAAGGGCGAGTTGGAACGCTGGGCTTACATCAGTTATCTGGTCTTTTGCCAACCGGGTGAGGAAGACGCGGCGTATGCGCGGGCGAAGAAGTTGATTGCGGCTTCGGTGCCCGAGTATCAGCTCGTAAATGGCGGGAATCTGGTCAGGAAATAAGCAAGCAATTTCCTCAAACCTAGACTTGCTAATTGGAAGCTAATCCATAGATTAAACGGCTCGCCCCGACAGGTCGGGGCTCAATTTGGAACGTATGTTTTCTGAGGTATTGAATGCCCTGACACCTTTGTTCGCACAGCAAGCGCAACAAACGATGTCGAACCCAACCGGTGACACGGTAAAATTCGTGCTCACCATCGCCATGTTTGGCGTGATCATGTATGTGCTGATGATCCGCCCGCAGCAGAAAAAAGCGAAGGAACATGACACGTTGATGAAAGGGCTGCGCGCAGGCGACAAAGTCGTCACCACGAGCGGCATTCTCGGAGTGGTCCTGAGTATTAAAGACAAAACCGTCTCATTACGTTCGGCGGACACGAAACTTGAAGTTCTGAAATCTGCAATTGCAGAAGTGACTGAGCGCAGCGGCGAAACCGTCGCGGCTTCCTGACAACACAATGAAAAATAGAAAATTCTGGTGGGCTTTAATCGTATTCCTCGTTGCCTGGTCGATATGGGAAATGTATCCGCCAACAAATCAGCCGTTGATCCCTGTCTTCAAACAGGAGGCGCAACATACGGACGCGAAGTTTGACAAAATCGTCAGCGAGGCGCAGGCGCTTAACGCCAAGGACCCAACTCCCCAGCACGAGTTTACCCATTTGCTCGAAGCGATTGGCACGAACGACATCCAGAATTATTTCCCCTATTATAACGCGAAAGCGGAAAAAGATCCGACTTACGCCATTCTGAATCGTATCCAGCGGAAGGCTTCCGGTAAAATCAAGCTCGGCCTGGATTTGCAGGGCGGTATGCAATTTTTGGTCGGCCTACAAACCAATCGCGTGGTCGAAGCGGAAACGAACGGAGCGAACGCGGCCGTGGTGCGCGATGTTGAACGGCAACGACTGGTCAGCCAGGCGGCGGAAGTGTTGCGCAAACGCGTTGATCGCCTAGGCGTTGCCGAACCGGTGATTCAACCTTCGGGCACGAGCCACATCTTGATTCAATTGCCCGGTCTTTCGCAGGCGCAACAAAACGAAGCGTCGAATAATATTTCCAAAGCCGCCTATCTCGAATTCCGGCTGGTGCATCCCCATAGCGCCGACCTGATCAAAGAGGGCGTGGTTGAACCGGGTTACGAAGTTTTGAACGAAGTCATCACTCATCGTGACGGCACCAAATCGGTCGAACCCGAGCTCGTCGAAAAACGGCTCGCCAATGGCATGACCGGTAAATACATCAAGCGCGCTGTCGTCAACCGCAGCCCGACGACGGGCGAACCTGAAATTGATTTCGTTTTGGATAGCGTTGGCGCTGAAAAATTCGGCAAGGTCACGACGGAACATATCGGCGAGAAATTGGCGATCGTCCTCGACGGCGAATTGAAATGCGCGCCGGTGATCCAATCGGCCATCACGGGCGGAAGTGGCCAGATCACGATGGGTTCGGGGGATTATGCGGAAGCGCAATCCATTGCGAACGTTTTGGAAAATCCGTTGGAAACCCCGGTGCAGATCGAACAAATCCAGCAGGTTGACCCGACCCTCGGTCAAGACACGATTCGCAGCGGCGTTCGTGCGGCGCTTTTGGGCACCCTGTTTGTCGCACTATTCATGATTATTTACTATCACCGCTGCGGTATGCTGGCGACGATCGCGATGTTGATTAACCTCGTGATTTTGTTGGGCGTGATGTGTTCGATTGGCACCACGCTGACGTTGCCTGGTATTGCCGGTATCGTGCTGACGGTCGGTATGGCGGTCGATGCGAACGTGCTGATTTACGAACGTCTGCGAGAAGAAATGGCGACGGGCAAATCACTGCGCGGCGCGATTTCGGCGGCGTACGATAAAGCTTTTGGCACCATTTTCGATTCGCACACCACAACACTCATTTCGGCGATTATTCTGTGGAACCTCGGAACGGGCTCGGTAAAAGGATTTGGTATCACCCTGACGATCGGCGTCGCGCTGAGCTTGTTTACGGCGCTTGTTGTGACGCGTTTGATTTTCGACTTCCTGTTCGATCGCGGTTGGCTCAATCGCATCGGCATGTTGCACATCATCAAAAATCCGCACTGGGATTTTATGCGCTGGGCATTGCCGGCGTTCATTACCTCGTGGCTGATTATTTTCGCCGGCATGGGTTATGGAATCCATCGCGGCCATAACGTCATGGGCATTGACTTCGCCGGTGGTGACGCGGTCAAGATGACGTATGCGCAAAAAGTGGACGTGGACCAAATCCGCAAAGCGGTTGAACCGGTCGTGGGAGAATCGCAGATCCAATATCAAAAAGGCGCAAGTAGCGACATTCTACAAGTTGTTGCCGAGGGAGGGAAAGGCGCCGCCGTCGAACAAACGCTGGAAAAGGCGTTTCCAAACGCCGGATTCCATGTCGTCGGTCGCGAACATGTCGGAGCGTCCGTCGGTGTCGAAATCCAGAAATCGGCTGTGATCGCGTCGTTCCTGTCGCTATTCGGCATCTTGGTTTACGTCGCGTTCCGATATGAGTTTTCGTTCTCGGTCGGCGCCGTCGTCGCTGTTGTGCACGACGTGTTGATGACGATCGGCATCTTCTTCATTTCCGGCCGCCAATTGAGCGCGCCGATGGTCGCCGCTGTGCTGACCATCATCGGTTTTTCGATCAACGATACGATCGTTATTTTCGACCGTATTCGTGAAGATTTGAAACTGGGCGTGCGGGGCACGTTCAAGGAAGTCATGAACAAAGCGCTCAACCAAACCTTGAGTCGAACGATCATTACTTCAGGCACGGTGTTTTTGGCGACGATGGCGCTTTACCTGTTTGGCGGCGGCGCGATCAACGATTTCGCGTTTACGTTCCTGGTCGGTATCATCACCGGCACGTATTCGAGTATTTACATCGCCAGCGCGCTTGTGCTCTGGTGGCATAAGGGCGAGCGCCCGAAGACGGCTTCGACCGTCACCATGGAAGGCACTCCCGACGCTCGCGAAGAACGCATCAAAGCCCGGGCGTAGGCAGTTCCAGGTCAAATTTCGAAAGTGGAGCAATGGAGTTGACTCTCCTTGCTCCATTTTTTCATTCTAGTGCTATATTTGACTGACTGAACGAATGCTGGCCCTAATTGAAATAACCCCATGGCACTGGGCCGGCTTCATTGTAGCGATCCTTATCTTCCTCGCGCTGGACCTTGGCGTGTTTCACCGCTCGGCGCACGTCGTTCGTTTCAAAGAGGCCGTATTCTGGAGTGTGATTTGGTTCCTGCTCGCGCTGCTGTTTGCGCGGGCGCTGGTGTCAATGCGCGGGCCCGACGAAGCGCTGGAGTTTATCACCGGTTATGTCATCGAACTGTCGCTTTCGATGGACAATGTGTTCGTGATGGTGCTGATCTTCGGCTATTTCGCGGTGCCGCGTGCGCAGCAACATCGCGTGCTGTTCTGGGGGATCGTCGGGGCGCTGCTCATGCGCGGGATTATGATTGGAATCGGCGGCGCGCTGATTACGCGTTTTCACTGGATTTTGTATGTATTCGGAGGGTTTCTCGTGTTTACGGGCATTCGCATGGCGATTTCGAACGAGCAAGGGGTTGATCCGGAAAAGAATATTGTTATCCGGATAGCCAAAAAACTTTTCCCGATTTCGCATGAGTTCAACGGCCAAAAATTCATAACCCGTTTTGACGGCCGCCGCGCCCTGACTCCGCTCGCGCTGGTGCTGCTGATGGTCGAAACGACCGATTTGATTTTTGCAATTGATTCTATCCCGGCCATTTTTGCGGTGACCGAAAAGACATTCATTGTTTTCACCTCGAACGTTTTTGCCATCCTTGGATTGCGTTCACTCTATTTCGTCCTCGCCGGCGCGATCCTTTACTTCCGCTATCTGAAGTTCGGTTTATCAATCGTGCTCGTGTTCATCGGCGGCAAAATGCTGATTGCCAAATGGCATCACATCCCGATCCACGTATCGTTGATCATCGTCGCCGGGATCATAGCTCTATCGATTTTAGTTTCCGTTGTATCCGCGTGGCGTCAAAAGCCGCCGCCGTCGTCTGTGTGAACGCGCATCACCAGCCTTTATCCGCGAGTTTGCAGAGCATTCTCGAACATGAATCTGCAAAGGAAAAGCTGACGCTGAATTTTCTGCTCGAACAAACCGAAGGTCGCGGCCTCTACCTGGTGTTTGTGTTACTGGCCTTGCCGTCGGTTTACCTGCCGGGCATGAGCGTGGCGCTCGGCATCGTGATTATGTTTTTGGCGCTGGCGCTGGCGTTTGAGAAACCGCCGCGATTGCCGAAATTTGTCGGCGATAAGGCATTGCCAAAAACGGCGATGAACAAGGTGCTTCGCACCAGTGTGCGTCTGTTGCGATTTATCGAAAAGATGGTCAAGCCGCGTCGCACGCCGTGGATGACGTGGCGGGCGACAAAAAGCATCAATGCTTTCATTATTGCGTGGCTGGCCTTCCTGTTGGCGCTGCCGATTCCGCCTGTGCCGGTTCCATTCACGAATTTATTTCCGGGATATTCGATTGTTTTGATGGCGGTGACGATGATGGAAGAGGACGGGGTGATGATCTGGGTGGGTTACGCCGCTTCCGCAGCGACGACGACGTATTTCGTCCTTTCCTTCGGGGTGATTTACGCGACGCTGGGAACAGTGATAAAGTCCCTGACGAAATGAAGTATCGGTGGAGCATCCAAACGGCAGATCAAAAGGAGGTTTGTCAGCTTGCCGATGCTTTGAAGGTTTCTCCCCTGCTCGCCCGCTGTCTGATGAACCGCGGTTTTTCGCAGCCGGACCGCGCCGGCGTCTTTCTCGATCCGCGACTGAAGAATCTGGCCGACCCGTTTTTGCTGCCAAACATGGCAGCGGCGGTTGAACGCATGCTGGCCGCCCGCCGGTCGAATGAGCCACTCGTTATTTTCGGCGACTACGACGTGGACGGCGTCACCTCGACTGCGTTGTTGGTTGAAGTGCTGACCGCGCTTGGTTGGAAAGCGCATTATTACCTGCCGAACAGATTTGACGAAGGCTACGGATTAAGCGCCGAGGCGGTCGATAATTGCCTGCGAAAGTTTCCGGTCACACTCGTGCTGGCAGTGGATTGCGGTTCGACGTCGAACGTCACTATTCAGACGCTGCGGGACAAGGGCGTCGATGTCGTGGTGCTCGATCACCATCAGGTTTCGAGCCCCGCGCCGAATGCGACGGCGTTGGTCAATCCGCAACTCGGCTCGGCAAATGATCCGTGCTTTCGAGAGCTTTGTTCGGTTGGGCTGGCTTTCAAGTTGGCGCATGCACTTGTGAAAAGACTGCGGGAAGAAAACGCGTCGATTGCCAGTAGCTTTGATTTGAAAAACTTTTTGGATCTGGTCGCGCTCGGTACGATT
>JAICXV010000304.1 GCA_025934545.1 Verrucomicrobiia bacterium | reverse complement strand
GAACCGACGAGAGCCACATTGTCCTCATATTCGCGATCGCGCGGGTAAACTAAAAAATAAAAACCGCCATCATCATCCTGCAGCTTAAGCAAAAAATCCGCTTCCCATTTCGCTTCCTGCAACACATCGCTTTTGCCATCGCCGCTCTCTGGAATTCCGAGATTGTCCAACGCGCCGACACCGGCAAATGCATCCGCGGCGAACGTCAGCACATGAATCAGGTGTGCGACGTTGATCGTGTACTTGCTGTAATCGCCGGCGTCGTGGTGCCCGCCGCTGACGTCGATGGCATTGGTGCGGACGAATGGATAGAGAGATGCTGCGACATTTTTCAACGGCGGCGCGGTGTGACGTTTGTTTTCGTGCGCATCGCCGGTCATGTTGGCCAGTTCTTCATTGACCGCCGTGAACGACATGTCGGGCACTTGCGCCGGCCGGGTGTGGCAGGCGTCGTGCGTAAAGCGCGTAAAGGGCAACGCATTGGACGTGCCGCAGCGCTGGTGATAAAGACCCAGCGCATAGGACCGCGCGAAGTCAGCGGCAATACCGTCGTTAATCCAAAAAGGATAGGACACGCCAAGGCCGGCAACCTGCAATCGATATTCGCCCGGGATTTTGAACGCGGAAAAATCGGCTTCGTAAACTTCCTGGTAAGGCTTGGGCGAATATTCGTAACCGACATCCCAGCGATGCGTCAGCTTTCCGTTGAAGACGCTCTTGCCTGAGGCGTCGACAAGTTGAAATCCTTTCTCGGCCGGAATTTCCATCTCGCCCGTGTCACCGAGGTAATAGCCAACCATGGCCTGTTTTGGAAAACCAGTGGCATAGCCTTCCTGATTCACGTGAATGACGGGACTCAAGCGCAACGGGTCGGCTTTGGCGGCAAACTTTTGGTCCGAGCGCCACAACTTGTGGTCGGGGTTTGTGACTTCGACCATTTCGTTGTCTGCAATGACATCGGTTAGTTCGAGGTAGAGATAATTGCCGACAACCAAATCGCGATGCTTGAAACCGACATAGACCGGTCGCCGTCGGAAGCCGATGTGTTTAACCGGAATTTGTTTTTCGCCCACCTTCACCACGACTTCGGCAACGTCGGGCGCGGTGAATTGAAACTTGTCGTCGATGAAATCCCATTGCGGCACGCGCGCTGGATCGGGGTCTTTGACCGTGATCAAGGTCAGTTCGAGCAGATTGGGTGAAAGAATTGTGAGCGTTGTCGTGCCGGCGGCCGGAATGACGGCGCTATCCGCGGCGCGAGTACAACCAATGGCAACGCCGAGAAGCGCAACACCGAAAGCCAAACTTAAAATCTGCTTTGGCACACGTTCATCGTAACCAGCGGCCAGGCAATTCGCGCTGGTCGAATGGCGCAAAACCGAATAGGGGGAGCCCTGTTCCAGACGATTGCCAGTTCCCTCTCGAATTCAATTAGTCTATACTCACTTTGTTGTTATGCGGCGTTGGATCGCTATCTCTGTTGTCATCGTCATCGCGATTTTCGCAGCGTTTTTGCTGCGACCGGCGCCGGAACCTGAATATCGCGGACGGTCATTGTCGAGTTGGTTGCGGCAAGCGACCGAGCCCGCGCGCCACTCCAAAGTCCTCAACGAAGCGCGAGCAGCGATCCGGGCGATTGGTCCGGCAAAAGTCGTCCCGCGATTACTGCGGCTGGCGGCTTCCAGACAGAAGCAGCGAACGTTGCGCGATTGGATGACCGAACTGACCAGACGCTTCGACGTTTACGCGGGGCCGGTGTTTCAAAGTAATGAACCGCAATACATGGCCGTCGCGGGCTTCCAGGCTTTAGGGCCGGACGCCGCCGAAGCAGTGCCGGCGCTCGCCGATATGTGCAACGAGCCCGACCGCAGTATGGTCGCGTTGCAATGTCTGGCAGCAATCGGACCGGCGGCAAAAGACGCCATTTGCGCCGCGCTGACGAATCATGACATGAAAGTTCGCGCGATGGCCATCTGGAGCACGCCTGCAGTCGTCACCAATAAAGCAATTTTGTTCACTACCATCACACCTTCGGTCAACGATTCCGATCCTTCCGTCCGCGCTGCGGTCATTGAAGTCGTCGGAGCGCAGGTCAGCATCCCGGAAAAAGCCGTGCCATGGTTGACCGACATCGTGCGACGGGCCGATACGAACGACGCTCCTCTCGCCGCCATGCATCTGCAGAACTTTGGCACGAATGGATTGATCGCATTCGCCACGCTCACGAACGCGGTCGAGGAGGCGCCGTATTCGGCATTGGCACAGGCGTCGTTGCGGACTTTGATGCAAATGGCGCCGGATCGCGTCCTGCCGATTTTAACGCGCCATCTTCACTCGATTGATCCGTTTATCCGCAGCCAGGCGTTGATGCTGTTGATCCGCGAATATCCAAATCCGACAGAGGTTGTTCCCGCTGTCCAATATGCCGCAGAAGACCCCGAGGAAATAATTGCGACACGAGCGGAACGATTTTTGGAGCGCATTAACCCGGGGCCATCGGCCGATGGTCCGGCCCCGAAATGAGGTCGAACGTGATTTAACCGGGTTCGCCGGATTCGAGTTCGTAGATCATTCTCCAGAGCCGGTCCAGTTCGCCGCGTTCGATGACTTGAAGAGGCGATGACCCAGCAAAGGCGGCATTTGGTTGCTTGAGCCAAGGCCCAACAGTTTTAGCAGGAACCAACTTTTCCAGCGCGGCAAACATGCGACGGAGCTCGGTCAAGCGCCGGGCGGTGGAATCACTCGGCTTGCGACCACGCGCCCAATGCGCGACAGCACGTGGAGAAAAACCGGTGAGACGAGTAAACGTCTCCTGAGAAATCCGAAAAGAATCGCAAAACGTCTTCACTTCCAAAGGCGGAAGTGTAACTGGCGCACCAACACCATATGGAAGAACTGTGTCGCGCAAGACTAAAGCCTTAGATTTCTTCATATATACAAACAATATGAGCATTGCAGATAAATGCAAGCACAAAAACATGCACTTTTGCATGACCTCCATCAGGCAAAAGGCGACTCGAATCAATGCTTTTTAAGCCAACGCTCAAGCTCTTCCTGTCCAAGGATTTCTGTCGAAGCTCCGTCGATCAGGGATTCAGGAAAGAAAACGAGATTAGTGGAACCCGGAACACGCGCCGATGGAGTTAACAAGCCGTCTGCGCCGCAGTCGTGAGCAGCTCGACCGAGCGCCTGGCTCATGGCCTCGCAACCGATATCATTCGCTTCGCGCCAGTCCTCAGAAACAAGCGAACTCAATCTTAGCCAAGGTTCGGCACCAATCCCGTTGGGTGACACGAGGTCGACAACCTTTTGCAACGACAACCGGATTGCGACGATAACTTTAGGCCGAACGTCGCACGGCAAACCGTAATGCGCAAAATTGCCGTTACTTTCAGCGATCGCAGTTTCCTGAGTCAGGGAAAGATTGACCGCGCGAAAGCTGCCTGGAGCAGACCAGCGGCCGCCAAATCGAAGTGAACCACGCCCATCAAGCAATTTTGCGAGGCGCGCGTATTGAAGAGGCGCGGCCCGAAAAGCGATTCCCTGCCAGCTTGCCGATGGCGCTTTGGCGAGATTTTGGCGGAAAATCTCGTACGCCGGATTGGTTCTGAGATCGTTGGAGAACGCCATTGCTTTTTTATTATCGCTATGACCATTCGGTTTGGTAACCGAAAATTAACAACGCGCTATCCTCGTCGCCGCCGCATTGCTATTTCGGCTGACCAAACGCCTTCAGCAAGCGATACATGAATTCGACGCCGTTGTAGTAATCGTTCACGCCGATGCGCTCGTCTTTGCCGTGCGCGCGCGGGTCTGCGAAATCGACGAACATACCGGACAGGCCGTAGACAGGAATTCCAGCGGAACGCAGGTAAAGGCCGTCGGTCGCGCCGGTCTGCATCGCGGGCATCGCGACGACGCCGGGCCACATTTCGCGACCGATTTTTTCCACCGTGCCAAAAATGTATGGATCGACCGGTGACGCCGGACTGGGTTTCGGCGGATCGATGCGCGACAGCGTAATCTTTTCGTCAGCGATGATCCGTTTAAGTTTGGCTTCAACAGCGTCGGCTGAATCTTCTGGAAGGATGCGGCAATTCACAACAGCGGTAGCGACCTGTGGCAACGCATTTTCAGCATGGCCACCGCTGATCATCGTGGCAGTCGCGGTTGTCCGCATAAGTGCGTTGTAAACCGGGCTCGTGGAAAGACGGTCCGCTGCAGCCCAATTTCCAGGGTCCGCGCTCACCGCTTTGAGGTCGGCTGCTGTAGCGGCGTCCTTTTCTGTTTCTGCCAGCATTGCGAATTCCTTGCGCACCGTCTCGTTCACATGGACCGGGAATCGAAAATTCGACAAGCGCGCGAGTGCCTCGGAGAGATGAAAGATCGGATTGGCCGGTGTTGGAATTGAGCTGTGGCCGCCTTTGTCTTTCGCTTCGAGGCGAAAGCTCAAATAAACTTTTTCGGCAGTCTGTACGCTTAGCGCGACGTATTTGCCGCCTTTGATCTCGCCGCTGCCGCCGTCGGGATTGATGCAAAACG
>JAICXV010000254.1 GCA_025934545.1 Verrucomicrobiia bacterium | reverse complement strand
GACGCCTTGCCGGAAAAATATCGCGGCAACTCGTTCACCTGCGAACCCGCCGGCAACCTCGTTCACCACGACGTTCTCGTTGAATCCAACGCGACCTTTTCCGCCAAACGCGCCTACGACAATCTTGAATTCCTCGCGTCACCCGACAATTGGTGCCGCCCCGTCAACCTCGCCAACGGTCCCGACGGCGCGCTCTACATGTGCGACATGTATCGCAAGACCATCGAGCACCCACAGTATTTGCCAAAAGAAGTCGTCCCAACTACCGACTGGAAAAGTGGCAAAACGATGGGGCGCATTTACAAATTTGTCGCCACCGATTTCAAAGCGAAAGAGAACAAGTTTGACCTGACCAAAGCCAGCACCGGCGACCTTTGCCAGATGCTGGAAAATCCCAATGCCTGGTGGCGCATGACCGCGCACCGCTTGCTCTTGGAACGACAGGACAAAACCGCGGCGCCGATTCTCCGGAGCGTTTATCGAAAATCAAAATCCGCCGAAGCCCGCGCCCAGGCGTTGTGGTGTCTCGATGGCATTGGCAGCTTGCAAGATTCCGCCATCCTGCTCGCGCTCAAAGACGCTGATGCGAATGTCCGCGAACAAGCCTTGCTCCTCGCCGAGCCGCGCCTCAAACCAACCTCCGAACTGTTCGACCGCGCTCTTGCCTTAGCCGACGATCCCAACGCGCGCGTCCGTTTCCAATGCGCGCTGACCATCGGCCAGGTTGACGATCCAAAAATTATCCCGGCGCTTGCAAAAATCGCAGAACACAATTTCGCCGATCGCTGGACTCAAACCGCCGTGCTCACCGCCATCCACGATCACGCCGGCGACGTCCTGCATCTCTTACTCACCGACAAAAACAATGGTGATGCCAGCGCCATGTATGTCCGCTTGAGCCGAATGATTGGGCTAACCGAAACGCCCGAAAAAATCACCGCGCTCCTCAACGAAATTTGCGGTGCGAATTCCGACAAAGATTTCGCGTGGCAAACCAGCATCTTGAACGGATTGACCGACGGTTTAGGCGGCCGGCCACACAATCAACTCCATCTCGCCGACCTGATTAAGGATCAACCCGTCGCAAGCCAACGCATCGAACGGGTTTTCAAACGCTGCGGCCAGATCGCTTCCGACTCGACGCAACCAACCCAACAACGCCTTGTCGCCATCGGTTTGCTCGGACACTCGCAATCTGCTGACACTCGCACAATTCTTGCCGCGCTGATTGATCCGTCGCAACCAGCCGATGTGCAGATCGCGGCCGTCCGCGCGTTAGGCCGCTCGGCCACGCCCGAAGCCATTCGCGAATTGATCGCCAAACCACGCTGGAACAGCTACACACCGAACGTTCGCGATTCCGTCGTTGCATTGACCTTTGCCAAACCCGAACTGGTCAACATTCTGTTCGACGCCATAGAAAAACAGGAGATCCCTGCCTGGAGCATTTCCCCCGCGCACCGCGACCGCTTCATCAATCACTATAACAACGACGAAATCCACAAACGCGCCATCGCGTTGTTCCGCGGCTTGCGCGGCAATGACCGCATGAAGATCTACGAAGACTGGAAACCTGTCGCATCGCTCAAAGGTGATTCAAAAAACGGCCACAAAATCTTCACCAAAACCTGCACGCCCTGCCACATCTTCGAAGGCGAAGGCCATGTCGTTGGTCCCGACCTGACCGGCATTCGCAATCAACCCAAAGAAACCTTGCTTCTGCACATTATCATTCCCGAATACGAAATCATGCCGATCTACACTCTCTACAACGTTGAGACCAAAGACGGTAACAGTTACAGCGGCCTGCTCGCTTCCGAATCCGCCGAAAGCATCACCTTACGCCAGGCCGCCGGCGTCGAACAAAAAGTCCCGCGCGCCAACATCGCCGCCATGGCTTCCAGTCGCCTGTCGCTCATGCCGCAGGAACTGGAAAAAACCATGTCCCGTCAGGACATGGCCGATTTATTGGCCTACTTGAAAGGCGAATAGCAAAACGTAGCCGCCGAGGTAAGGAGGCGGATTCTCGAACGTTTCCGCCTCGTCGCCTCGGCGGCTACAAAGAAACTGCATTCCTTGACGGAGTGCCAAACTGGACACAATATCACTATTCTTAAATGCATATTAATTTGGATGCTCTTTACGGATCACTGACGATCAAAACCAACGCGAAGCTCGCGCTGATCGTGCTCGACGGCCTTGGCGACATCGCCCTCCCTTCACAAAATTATTTAACTCCGCTTGAGGCCGCTTCGACTCCTAACCTCGACAAACTCGCAAAACAATCAGCTCAAGGGCGCCTGATTCCCGTCGCGCCCGGTATCACTCCCGGCTCCGGCCCCGGCCATCTCGGTTTGTTCGGCTATGACCCGCTCGAATTTCAAGTCGGTCGCGGCGTCATCGAAGCGCTCGGCCTGGACGTCGATTTGAAAGCCGGCGACGTCGCCGCTCGCGCCAACTTCTGCACGCTCAACGACAAGAAAATCGTCACGGACCGCCGCGCCGGCCGCATCGCCACCGAAGTGACCCAGGACCTCTGCGCGCTGTTGTCCAAACGGATCAAGAAAATTGGCGACACCGAAGTCATCATCAAGCCTGGCAAAGGCCATCGTTTCGTCGTCGTCTTCCGCGGCAAAGGTTTGGAAGGACCGCTGACTGATGCCGATCCCAATCGCGAAGGACTTCCCATCCCCGTCTGCAAACCGACCAACGCGAAATCGGCGAAACAAAAGAAAGCGGCCAAGCTTATTGGCGACTTCTACAAACAAGCGCTGCCGATCCTGGCCGGCAAACATCCTGCCAACGCGTTCCTGATGCGCGGCATCGCTCATCAGCCCGACATCCCGTGTTTCGACGAACGCTATCAACTGCGCGCCGCCTGCATTGCCGTCTATCCGATGTACAAAGGCCTCGCCCAACTCGTCGGCATGAAAAAAATTGAAGGCATGGAAACGATTGCCGACCAGTTCAAGCGCTACGTCGCCGAATACGACAATTACGATTACTTCTTCATCCACTACAAATACACCGACATGTACGGCGAAGATGGAAATTTCGAAGCGAAGAAAAAAGCCATCGAAGATTTCGACGCCGCTCTGCCGATCTTTTTGTCCAAGCGCCCGGACGTGATCGCGATTACCGGCGACCACTCCACACCGTGCGCCATCAAAGGCCATTCGTGGCATCCGCAGCCGGTGCTGTTGAATTCAGCCTGTTCCGGAACGGACAAGCTGGAACGCTTCACCGAAACCGGCGCGAACATTGGTTCACTCGGCGTTTTCGAATCGAAATATTTGATTCGCCTGATGCAGGCGAACGCAAAGATGTTCGACAAGTTCGGCGCCTAACCTCGTAACCGCCGACGTGAGGAGGCGGATTTTAGTAAAGGTTCCGAATGCATTTTTCACGCCGGTCCTACGCAAACGGTTCTTTAATTTTGCAGAGCGATCGCGTAAACTGATCGCTCTTTTTTAACTGGAATTCTATGTCGGAAGATAAATCTGTTGTTAAGCAAGTCGAAGCCCCGCCGTTAACCGCATTGAGCCTCAAATCGAAGCTCGCGCCAACTCCGGCCAACGCTCCGAAATTTTCTGTGACCGTCAAAAACTCGGCCGGCAAAGACGTCACCGTCGCCGACCCGCGCGCGACCCGTGCGCTGGTTGCCTTGATGGATACGCACGCCGTCAATGGCGGCGCGGCCTGCCATTGGGGCGGTCCTGCAGCCTTCGCGGAAATCAACGCCGCCATTCACGCGGTGATGTTTGCCGTGAAAGGTCGTCCTTGGTTCGAAGCGTTCAACTTCGTCAATGACGCCGGCCACGCTGAGAACGGAATTTACGCTCTGCGCGCGAATTATGGTTTCGACAACATGACGTTCGAAGATCTGAAAGGTTTTCGCGGCATCAAGAGCAAGCTGACCGGTCACGGTGAATCGCATTTGAATCCCGAGGGCGTGTTGCTGAGCAACGGCCCGCTCAGTTCGGCCGTGGCGCAATCGCAAGGCCTGGCGATGGCTGACAAAGTTCGCAAGAACGATCGCGTCACCATTTGTGTGATGTCCGACGGCGCGTCGATGGAAGGTGAAGCGAAAGAATCGTTCGCCGCCATTCCCGGATTTGCTGCAAAAAATCGCGTCAATCCGTTCGTGCTCGTCATTTCCGATAACGACACGAAACTTACCGGTCGCATCAGCAAAGACGCGTTCTCAATGCAGCCGACGTTTGATGCGATGTCTGTTTTGGGCTGGAACGTCATCAAAGTTCCGAACGGCAATGATTTGCAGTCCGTTTATTTGGCCGTCGAAAACGCGATCGACCAGGCGCGCAAGAATCCAACAGCGCCCGTCTGCATCTGGGCCAAGACAATCAAGGGCTACGGAGTAAAAGCGACGATGGACGCTGCGTCTGGCGGCCACGGTTTTCCGCTGCCAAACGGCGAAAAGATCATCGATTTCGTGAATGAAATTTACGGCGGCGCTGCCAACCTTCCGGCGGAACTCGCCGAATGGGCGCATACGTTGCGCTGCGACTGGGAACAAAAGGACGCGGCCAAGAAAGCCAAAGCGGCGACTGCCCCGACATCAAATGTCGGGGTGAAGACGGATAAAATTCAAGCCGGTCTCGGCAAAGCCGCCGTGCGCGCCGCGCAAGATGGTTATCCCGTTTATTCCATTTCATCCGATGTCGAAGGCTCGACCGGCATGGCGTTTTTCCAAAAAACATTTCCTGATCGATTCGCCGAAGTCGGTGTCGCCGAAGCGAACATGATCAGCACCGGCGCGGGTTTTGTCAAACAAGGTTTCATTCCTGTGGTCGATACCTTCGGCCAATTTGGTGTGACCAAAGGTAACTTGCCGCTGACGATGGCGGCGCTGTCGCAAGCACCGGTTATCGCCGTCTTCTCGCACGTTGGTTTCCAGGATGCCGCCGACGGCGCATCGCACGAAGCGACCACTTACTTCGCTGCCGTCAGCGCGATTCCGCACACGACG
>JAICXV010000405.1 GCA_025934545.1 Verrucomicrobiia bacterium | reverse complement strand
GAAAGCGCGCTTGCACGCATCCTTTGTCGCAAACCGCGCGCCCGCCGGAAAGTTTTTTCCGTTTTTAGTCCGGGCTTCAGCCTGCTCCGTCCTGCAATGCATGCTGTCTTCGAACATCTTGCCGCGTAAAGCCGGGGCTACGAACCAACCGCCAGCGGGTATCATCCGCTTCAATGATGAATTTATTTTGACCCAAAGCGTCTGATTTGGAAATATCGGCGATTATGTCATTGAAATTTTACCTGTGTGCAATTGTTTCCAGTTGTGTCGTCACCGCGTTTGCCGCGGACATTGACGCCAGCAAGCTGCCTCCACCGTCGACCAAAACCGGTGTGACCTACGATAACGACATCAAACCCATCCTCCAAAAATCCTGCTTCAACTGCCACAGTTCCAAATCGCCGAAGCCGAAAGGCAAACTTAAACTCGATTCACTCGAAACCGCGTTGAAAGGTGGCGACAATGGCAAAGACATCATCCCCGGCGACAGCGCCAAGAGCCCGCTCGTCGCGCAGGTTTCGCACGTGGGTGATCCCGACGATTTCATGCCGCCGAAAAAGGCTGAAGCCAAAAACCCACCGTTGACCAAAGAGCAAATCGGTTTGATCCGTGCGTGGATCGATCAAGGCGCGAAGTAACCGCTTATCTATTTGCAAAGCCGCTCGCTTAGGTGAGCGGCTTTTTTGTTTTTGCGATAAAGGCCGCGCCATAAAGCCCGGCATCCCGTCCGAGTTTTGACGGCTCGATTTTCACGTGCCGAAACGCAATCGGCTGCGCCCATTTCTTCGCCTCCCGACGAATCGCCGGAAGAAACCGTTTCGCCGGTCCAAACACGCCGCCGCCCACTATAATCTTTTGCGGATTGAACACGCTCACCATGTTCGCCACCGCCATGCCCCAAAATTCAATCGCGTGATTGATCGTTTGTTTCGCAACTCGGTTCATATTGTAAGACCGGATAATCTCCGCCGGAAACAAGTTCCGTTTCGAAATGTCTTTCGCATACCGCGCCAGCCCTGCGCCGGAACCCGAGTATTCGAAACAGCCGCACGATCCATATTTTGCGAGCCACGGCCGTTGCAGCGCCATCCATCCAATTGCGCCGGCAATTCCTTGCGCACCTTCAATGACGTTGCCATCCACCAAAATACCGGCGCCGATTCCGGTCCCAACCGCGAGAAAAATCGCATCAGAGCAATCTTGCGCTGCGCCTTTCCATGCTTCACCGAGAATGTAACAAGTGCGGTCGCTGCGAATGGTCACATTCATACGCCCAAAACGCCGGACCAGTTCCGCACGCAATGGATAATTCTTCCAGCCTGGAATATTTGGAGCCCAAACAACACCACGTTTGTCCACAATGCCGGGCACACAAACGCCAATGCCGCTAAGGCGAAGGTTTTGCGCTACAGCGAGGTGACACTCAATCGCGGCTCCGATCAACTGGCCCACCGCTTTCCCCTGCGCGCCGGCTAATTTCACTTCCGACCGCGCTAAAATCTTTCCGTCGACGGTAAACAGTGCGCTCGCGAGTTTCGTCCCGCCCAAATCAACTGCGATGACCGCGGCGCGTCTCACGGTTTTTTGCGCGGGATTTCGCGAATGTAGATGTTCTTAAACCAGAGTTGGCTGTGGTGGTTTTGCAATTCAATCGTCCCGAATGGATAGAGCGGCTTGCCTTTCTCAATCGAGTTTTCAAAAGTGACGTTGTTCACCACCAACTCATCGTTCAGATAAACCGTCGCTTTATCACCGACGAGCAGGATTTGAAAATGGTTCCATTCGCCAATCGGTTTATCGGCGCGCTTATCCGGCACGTTCTTGTTTTTGACGTTGTTGTGAATCCCGCCCGAGCCAACGGAATGATCCCGCCGGCCCTGCTTGCTGTTCGGGTCCCAAATTTGCACCTGCGGACAACCGCGCAAATAAATTCCGCTGTCGCCGTCTTTCGTAATCTTCCAGTCCACCCACAATTCGTAATCAGCATAGTCCTTGGCGGTGCACAGATTTTTGCCCTTTCCGTCGAAAGCAATCACGCCGTCCTCGACACGCCAATGCTTTTTCATGTCGGCATCGGCTTGCTTTTGTGCGGCAGCGAGTTCATCCGCCGACATCGTCGCGCGCTTAGCCGGATCGCCGACGAACCCTTTCCACCCCTTCAAGTTCTTCCCATCGAATAACGCCTTGAACCCTTCTGGCGGCGAGTTGTCCTTGCGCACCGCCGGCAATTCTTTCACGCGCAAATTCCGAAATTCCACATAATCATCGTGCCCGAGAAATCCAATATGCCCGCGCGGCCGCAGCATGCCGGGATGATGAGCGAACGTCTCCGGATCACTAACGTCGTTCAGATTCGCATCAACGATCGTATGCCCGTTCAGAACCACTTTGATATGCCGTCCATTGGCTGTGATCTCTTCGTAATTCCATTCCCCAACCGGTTTTTGAAAACCAACTTTCGGCGCGACGATATTATATATTGCGCCGTGATGTTGCCATGGCTGTAACGGCCCGTATTTGGTCGTGGTATCGTCCAGCACTTGAATTTCCATGCCCATATAAGCGGCATCACCCTCGTAAGGCGCGCGGATTCCAATGCCGTTATTCGAACCGGGATCCAATTTAAATTCGAAGCGCAAAATAAAATTCTCGTATTCCTTTTCCGTAAATAAATTCCCGCCACCACCACGCGCACAATAAACAATGCCGTCCTTCACGCCGTAACCCGGCCCATTGCGTCCCATCAATTTCCATCCATCCAAAGTCTTGCCATCGAAAATCGGGCTGAAACCCGACTCAACATCGGCGAAGCATGCGAAAGTCGAAGCGAGCAATAAAGTCAGGGCGCGGTACATGGCAATATTCAGTATTCGGTAATCCCTGTTCAGTAAAGCCGCTTTGAAACTGCGCCCTACTTGATCCGCTTCTCAAGAAAACCACCGGGTGCTGGTGGGGTGGCCAGAAAACGAACGTCGCCTGCAAAAATCACCTGTTTCCTTTTAACGGTGAACTGCGTTTTGCCCGCCATCGCCATCGCCTCCAGCATCTGCATGCCGTTGAGTTCCCAATGGCAAAACGAATGACGAAAGAAATGCGCGGTGGCATGACTTTTGGTGCCGGGCAGGATGCGCACATCCAATGAAAATTGCAGCATCGGCTGCACTTCATCCCACTGTCGGTCGTTGAAAATCTGGAAATGATCGAAATGTTTGGCGCGAATGCGCTCAGCCGTTTTTTGATCTTCGATCTTAGCCACCGGCTCGATCGGATCTTCCGCCGTGTGCAAAATCAGAAACGGCGCGCGGAACGTCGCCCGAATATAAGTCTGGTTCGTCAAAGCAGTGATCGCATCGAGCAATGTCGGTTGATCGTTTGTCAGCGCAGCTTTTGCGCGGTGGAAAAAATAAAACTCGTCCGTTGCGCCGGGCATGAAGACCAGCGCCTTAACCTCGGTGTTCCAACGCAGAGAAGGAAGCAGAACGTCGGCGCAATTCGTTTCGTTAAGTTCACGCACACGATATTCCAGGGGCATTTTAGCCAACTCCTCCGGCCACGTCGCCGCCTGCACGCTGGCCACGATCCCGAACACCATCAGCGCCACGTGCAGCTTCGCCCGTTTCCCTCTTTGCGTCTTTGCGTTCATCAAAGCGAGAGTTGGACGATTCGTTGTTGAATTTGTTCGCTCCATCGTCTGATGAAACTGACCGCGCGATAAATTTCTTCGACGCGCTCAAGCGGCAATACATTCGCGCGCCCATCACCCGACGGCGCCGCTTGCCACTGTGGATTTAGCGCCTTGAGTTCGGCTTCGAGTTGCTCACGGGTTTTGTTCAGTTCCTGTTG
>JAICXV010000076.1 GCA_025934545.1 Verrucomicrobiia bacterium | reverse complement strand
TCATGAATCGTAATTTCTACTATTCCACGTTTACCACCATCGCGCTTGATTTGCCAGTCTTCAACTGCAGAGTTTTCGCCGCCGATAGCACCGCACTGACGAATCCAAAACACGCTGGCACCGAGAACGTTTTGTGCTGATGCGTGATCAAAAACAACGCGAACCTCGGGCGCGGTGTGACCAACATTGAACAAATCATCCATTATTATGAACACGTCGATGTCGTTTGGCTCGGGCTTCGCTGTGATGAACGAACCAAAAAGGATAAACCGTCTCAGATGCTCGGTGCTGTAAGCCAGCCTGAAAATGCGTTCCAGTCGTCGTCCCATGATTGAACGTTGAGATGAATTCGCGAAATGCTGCAGGACATCGGCTAAGCTGGCGTTATGAACACCAGTCGGCAGGTCGCCCCGGTCGTTGAACTGTGGCCAATCTTTCACGCTGAATCAAAGATAAAGTCTACATGACCTTCTCGCGCAGCATCTCTGCCGCTGCAACTTCGTTGCGCAGCTTCTGATACGCTTCATCCATGCTGACGACTGCGCCGGAGCCCGGCGCGAAACCGCAATCCGGATTGAGCGTGATGCGTTCAGGTGCGAGGAATTGAGCCGCTTGCTGAACGCGTTTGAAAATTGTTTCGGCGGAATCGACTTGCCCCGGAGCGACACTGACGCAGCCCAAGCCGATTTCGAGGTCGTCACGCAATTTCTTGAACACCGCCATATCGCCAGCGCCGGGCGCGGTGAATTCCATTGTCAGATGATTCACCTTTAAACGGTTTAATTGAGAAAGGATCGGGTCGTAACCGCCTTGGAATTGCGCTTCGCCGCGAACGCGCGCTCCCGCGCGACGGCAGAGGTGCACGGCCAGCTTGATGTCTTTTACGCCTGCGACGACCTGGTTGACCATGTCGACGGAAAAATCCGCCGCCGCATCGGCGTTTGGATATTGCGCGCGCACTTTTGGATCAACGAACAAACAGAGATGCGGGTCGTCGATCTGTGCGATGTCCGCTCCAGCTTGTTTGATCAGCTCCAATTCGCGATGCAATACTGGGACGCAATCGCGCACAAAATCGTCGCGGTTCGGATAAGCTTTCTTCGATTTTTCCGCGTGCCACATCCGTTCACCGAGCAGAGCAGGGGATGGCAATGTTGCTTTGATCTTTCGGTCGGTGATTTTTTTCAGGAACGTAATTTCGTTGGCAATGAAGCCCGGCTTTTTCTGCGAAAGCTTGTCGACGACAATGGTCCAGGGCCGTCCATCGGCGGGGTTGTATCCGAGTTCAAATCCGTGCGCCAATTCGGCAATGACGCCGATGTAAGATTTGCGCCGCCATTCGCCATCGGTCAGCACATCGAGACCGGCGTGTTCCTGCAAGGCGACGATGTAACGAATCGCCGCGTCCATTTCCTTCTCGTAACGTTCGGGTGAAAGCGGTGGCTTGTCATTGATCAAATCCAGAACGAATTGGGAGCGCGGCATCGAGCCGACGACCGACGTGGGAAAAAGTAATTTTGCCATGCGTTATCCTTGCCAGAGTTGTTTTGCCAATTCGAAGTCCTGCTGCGTATCGACTTCCATGTAATTGCCGGGAGTGTCGGCATGCGCAAAGGTCGCGCCCTGTTCGATCATGTCCTGGAACAAATGAATGAGATACGCCTTTTCGAACACGGTTGCTTCGCGAAATGGTTTGCCCGCAAAACGCTCACGGCAGCGGTGATAATGTTCGCGCAACGATTTCGCGCCGTGCGCGGAAAACTTTGCGAGGCCGGTGTATTCGCCATGCGCTTCTTCGGTCGGGATACCGCGGTGTACGCGTGTAACATGACCGTTTTTCGCCGTGACTTTTTCGGCGTCGGTCGGCGGATGCATCGTCCTATGGACGTAACGATCGAGCCACTTCGTATCGACTGAAAGCACCATGTCGCCTTTGCCTGCCAACAAACGCGCGACTACATCGGGCGTGTATAACACATCCGCGTAGGTGCAGAGGAACGGTTCGTTCATCAAGTCTTCGGCGTACATTAGCGACGCGAGGATGTTGTTGCTTTCCCAATTGTCGTTAACCCGAAAAGTGAACTGCGGATAATCGCGGCGGACTTTTTCGATCTGATAACCGCCGATGAAACAAATATCTTTAATGCCATTGGCGGCAAAGGCCGCGAGCGACCAATCCAGCAGCCGTTTGCCGCGGACTTCGGCAAAACATTTTGGTGAATCAGCCGTCGTCGGCATGAGACGCCGTCCACGACCGGCTGCAATGATGATGGCTCGCACGCGAAAATCCTAGCGGTCTCCGCCGAAGACAAAAAGCAGAAACTAATTTATGGGCAAGCCGAGACGTTGCGCGACCTTGAATGTCGCTTGCGGATCATGTTGCAGGTGCGTCTGCCAGCCGCGTGTGACGCCTGTTTCAATATTCTCCGCGCGATCGTCCAGATAAAAAATGTCCGCTCCTTTGTGTCCCGTCATCTTTTCAACCACTTCATAAATCTTCGGGTCGGGCTTCATTGAGCCGTGTTCGTAAGACAAAACGTAGCCATCGAAATTGGCAAAGAATGGAAACCTCGCGCGGATATGTGGAACCGCTATGCCGTTGGTGTTGGAAAAAATAAACGTCGGGATCCCGCTGGCGCGCAGTTTCGCCTGCCAGGCGATCATGGGTTTGATTTCCCAGAAAATATCCGCGAAATAACCGCAAAACTCTTCGTGGCAGCCTTTGTATCCCGTGTTCGCGGACACTTGTTTGTAAAATTCCTCGTTGCTCATCAGCCCAGTTTCGAAGCGATAGAGCAGGGGAGAGTGATCGAGCATCTTTTTGACTTCAGCCGGATCGAGACCGCAGGCGTTGGCAATTTTTTGCGCGGCAATGCCGTAATCAAAATCAATCAGCACTTTTCCCAAATCAAAAACAACAACGGACGGAACTGTCATATTACATCTGTTCAATAGGCCGTCGGCCTTCCAGCGCGCGGCTCAACGTAATGTCATCTGCAAATTCCAGACCACTCCCTGCTGGCAGCCCATAAGCAATCCGAGAAATCTTCACCCCTTTGTCCTTCCACCGTTTTGCCAAATAGAAACTGGTGGCGTCTCCTTCAACATCGGTGCTGAGGGCCAGGATCAATTCTTTAATCGGCTCGCGCGACAGCCGTTGTTCCAATTCGACGATGCGCAAATCCTCCGGCTCAACGCCGTTCAACGGTGAAATTTTCCCTCCGAGCACATGATATTTCCCGCGAAAGCCCGCCATTTTTTCGATGCTCAAAATATCGGTCGGTCTTTCGACAATGCAAACGACAGAGCCGTCGCGCCTCGTATCAGAACAAACAGCGCACGGCTCAATTTCGGTTAATGCGCCGCAAATCGAACAGAGCTTCACCTTATCGCGCGCTTGCACCAAGGTGTTGGCCAGATCGCGGACCGCGCTGCTTTCGATTTGTACGAGATACAGCGCAAGACGTTCCGCTGAGCGCGGACCGATGCCGGGAAGTTTGCCGAGCGCGGCAATCAGATTGGTGATGGCGTCAGGGAGCGCAGCCATCAAGTCAGTCCTGGAATATTAAAGCCTGAAGTTGCCTTGCCCATTTCAGCGGTGGAAATTTCTTTGGCCTGCCCCAACGCCTGGTTCACCGCCGCCACAATCATGTCTTCAAGCAACTGCGCGTCATTCGGATTGAGCGTTTGCGGATCGATCTTGATCGAGGCCAATGCGCCATCGCACGTGGCCGTTACTTTGACGGCGCCGCCACCGCTGGTCGCTTCGACCTTGCGTGCGGCGAGGTCGGCCTGGATTTGTTCCATCTGCTGCTGCATGCGCGCAGCCTGTTTCATCAGTTTGCCGATACTCGACATAATTCAATTCAAATTGTCAGGGTTTGCCGCAAATTGCAAATCCGCCTATTTCGCGAGGCGATAATAATTAGCGCCGTTTGGCGTAATCGTAACGCTGTTCGTGCCGTTATTTGCAATGACGGTCGCGCCGACGTTGCTCCAATTGCCCGCCGCCAATGTTGGATTCGACTGCAACACTTCCCCTGCGCCAGTGACAGGCCAGGAAATAATTACCGAACCATTACTGGAAACGACCGTCATCTTTTGCGGCGGAGGTGGTGGCGCGGTGATGGCTGTTGGCGTTTGGAATTCCGGCACGGCGATGATTCCATTATTCGCATCGATCGCAAAAATCTTGTTTGCGCCCATCACTACCTGACCGATGAAATTTGCGTTCGAGACGTGTGTTACAGGAAAATTGTAGCATTGTTGGGCCGCACCGTTACCAGACAGGTTGTTGTTGTAAGTCGCGATTTGCAGCGGACTCGCCAAATTCGATAGATCGTAAATATATAAGCGATCATAGCTCGCGGCGTTCGTTGAAAAAGAAATCGCAGCGCCAATATTGTTGGTGAAATCAACAGTCATTGCGCCGACCTCCCAATGATAATCCGGCACGGAACTCAGCACCGTTGGGAACAGTTGATCGCCGGGCACGCTGTTATACGCGGTGAACAGATCGAGCGGCAGCCCTGCGGTACTGCCGGACGCCGGCTTCTTTTTGATGTAAAAAGTGTTGGTCGGACCAAAGCCGATGCCTCTCCCAATGACCGTGCCGCTGTAGCCATGGTCTACCGCATAAGGGAAGAGTGTCACCCCGCTCGAATCGACGACGAACAACGTCGCGACCGGATTGTTTTGACCGTCTGCAAGCAATAAAGTGTTTATATCGGAGCCGCGGACCGCCAGCGAATCTCCAAAACGCGCGCTCGAAAGAACTGCGGAATACACAACTGTCGGCGGTGTCGTCGTGTCCGGTGTTGGCCATTTGTAGACGTTGAAATTCGTTGCACCACCCGCAGCGACATTGCACGCGAAAACCGCGCCATCGTCAGCGACCGCGATCGAATTCAGCGTAATGCCCGAGCTACCGCCGGCGATTCCCGTCGTGTTCAATTTATAGAGATCAGCGCCGGTGTTCGGATCAAGCGCTTGGACGATGTTGCCGCCGCCGAATCGGCTCGCGACGTAAAGAACGTTCGAGACAGGGCTATAAGCAATGCTGCGCACGGTTGGGACGTTTGCTTCCGCCGACCCAAGCCATGTCCGCGAGCCCGGCGCAATCGTCCAAAGCGGCGCATTCGTGATGCTCCACGTCCAATAATACGTATCCGGCGGTTGCCCGCTGTTATCGACTACGATCAGTTTGGCGGTGTTAACTGAACCGGGCGCGAGGCCCTTTGGATCGTAGACAACGTTAGGCTGCGAAATAATCGCGCCGCCTCCATTCGAGTTGTACTGCCAATTGATCGGCACCTGCACGCCGTTAAAGAAAAGCGTGGTCGCATTCGTATCGATCGGAAAACTGCCGTCCTGAAATGGAATGCGGAACAACGACGCGGTTGTATTCCCCAACGAATTAGGCGCGAGTCCCTGGGCCGACGTCTTGACGTACCGGCGCGTATTGATCTGCGGCACCGTCGTGATGTTCAGGTCGTCGATCCAATGTTCCTGATAGGCACCCCCGGTCCGCGCGCACATGCTGAACTGCCATGCGCTGGCACCCGTTCCGGTAATGAATAGATTCGTAAAAAGCGCGGTGTTGTTCAAATACACATCCAACGTTCCCGCGTTGTTCATCCGAATCATCACCGGCACGTAGCCCGCCCCGGTTTTCAATTGATTAGATAATTTTCGCCGGGCAATGAGCTGAGACGAACCGCCGACGGGAAAGAAGCGCACGCAGATTTCCGGGGCTTCCTGGTCATCGCCGCTGCCGTTGTCAAAAGCATCGAAGCCGACGGAAATTCCATTTAGTCCAGCGCCATTGATAATTCCTTGTTCGCCAAAAGTCGCCGTCGTCGGCGCAACGCCGAGGTTAAAACTAAAGCCGTCCGCCGGGTTTGCGGTACCATTGCCCATGTGGACGTTGAACGTCGCAGTAAACATTTGAAGACGATTTCCATTGTCGAGGTCAGGCAACACAAACCCACCACTTTGACTGGTGGTGGCGGCGGTCAATTTGAGACAACCGCTGCCGTCAGGTCCGCCTGTGGAATCGACAACGGCATTTCCCAATAATGTCATCGCGGAAGACAGCGGCACAACGACGCCGTTCGTCGTCGCCGTGCCCGAATTAAAATCGGTGGAAAAACTTCCGGCGCGGACGGACAGCGCAATGCAAACCGATGCACAAACGAGAAACGAGCAACAGAAGACGTGGGGCTTCATAGGGCTTGGTTGGTTCTTTGGCTAGGGGCAACTTCCATTTATAGAGCCATATTGGCCCGCGCTTGGCAAAGCAAAATGGGGACGTCAAAGGCGCGAAATGAGCATCTCGACCGTTCGCAACGTCGCACCGGAATTCGACGCAACGACCGCCAGCGCGCTTTGGCCGAGTGCGGTCCTCTGGCCGTCATCGTTGAGCAAACGCGCGCATTGTTGCTCCAAATCCTCGGTATTTGCCACCGTCACGATGGAGCCCTGTGCGCCAAACGCGTCCATGATGCTCCCAAAATTTTCCATGTTCGGCCCAGTGATGATCGCCTTTCCCAATGCGGCCGGCTCGATCGGATTTTGACCGCCGTGCGCCGTCAAACTTTTGCCGACAAACACGATCGTCGCCGTCGAATAAAACGCCTTCAATTCCCCGGTGCTGTTGACGAGCAAACAGTGAAACGACGCGCGTGGCAATTCCGTTTCCGGCGTGATGTCCGTTCGCAACATAAACCGCACGTTGCGTCTTTTCAGCTCTTCCACCACGTTCTTCGTGCGTTCAAAGTGTCGCGGCACGAGCACGATAAACAAATTGCCAAACTGTTTACGTAACTTGAGAAACAGGTCCGCGAGAATCGCTTCCTCACCATCGTGCGTGCTGCCGGCGACAATAACCTTCGCATCCGGTTGCACGCCGATTTGCCGCAAAAGTTTGGTCGCATCCAGCTTCGATCCGCTGCCCGGTTTGGCCGCGTCGAATTTCAAATTGCCAACTGTCTTGATGGCGTTCGCCGGAAAACCGAGTTGTCGCAGACGTTCCGCGTCCGCGTCGCTTTGACAACCGACTGCGCGAAATGCGCGAAAAATCGGACGGAAGATAAAATTGAACCGGCCATAACCGCGCAAAGAGCGTTCGGACAATCGCGCGTTGACGAGGAACAACGGAATGTTTCGATCAATTGCCTGCCAAAGAAAATTTGGCCACAACTCCGCCTCCACCAAAATAATCGCGCATGGCTGAAACATCTTCAGCGCGCGACGAACGGAAAAAAACAAATCCGCCGGATAATAAATTTTGCGCACTTCTGCCGGCAGCAGACGTTTCGCTTCGCCCATGCCCGTCGATGTGGTTGTCGAAACGACAAATTCGTGTCCGGGCAGTTTGGGTTGCAATTCACGCAGCAATTGCGCGCAAATGCCAACTTCACCAACACTGACCGCATGCAACCAAATGCACGGTTTTCCTGTCGTGCTGCGAAGCGTCTCATCATAAACCCCAAAGCGTTGCCCAAAACCGGCCCGCCAATTTCCGCGACGCCACATTTTCAAAAAATAAAATGGTGCGCTGAGAAGGAAAAAAATCGGGAACAGGATGTTATAAACCAAACGCATTAACTCCGCGTCAGCGTTAGCCAGCAAAGCCGCGCAGACAAGTCCAAAGCTCAAGCGCGGAAGAAGATCAGCCAAAGCGCAATCAGCAGCGGAATCATAACCGGAAGCGTCCACTTGAGCACGTAACCGAAAAATGTCGGCGTCGGCACGTGCCGGCTCACTGCTATCGATCGCACCATAAAATTCGGCCCATTGC